>JBEELA010000291.1:0-6892 GCA_041168365.1 Planctomycetota bacterium | reverse complement strand
TGGCCGATCGCCAATCATTGAATGTTTACTCTTCGCAGATCGTCGAGTTCGCTTTGAAGCCGCAGTGGTATTGGCCAAGTCGCTTCCACTTGAGTCGTTCCAACAACAAGCGTTGGTTGTTCCAGTCCTTGCTTCGATGATTCAATCAGGCGGAATGACTGGAGCAGTCATCGCTTCTGTTGAGGAAGACCGCCAATCACTTGCAACTCGAATGATGACCGCAGGCGCGAACATGGTGACGACCGGTGCATCGATCAGTGAGATCGAGGGGAAGTTGTCTTCTGGACAGACGCTCGATCTGATCGTTATTCAAGGCGCACACGCTTCTGTCAACGATGCCATTCATACAATTCGACTTTCCAGATCAGCCGCCACATCGCCCATCGTGGTCATCGCCAATGGGAATGACGCAGCAGCCTTTTCACTCGAATTCGAAAACGATTCTCGCGTATCGGTCTTCTTAGCCAACGCGACTGACGCTCAGTTTCTCGCAGCGATTGAATCCGCTGTTGGCGCTGCCGGTGGGATTGCAATGTCTCCGGAGGAATCAGCGAAGTACCTCGACGAATCGTTGGCAGTGCTTCGAATGATTGCGCAATCATCGAGTGCAATCTTTGATGTTCGAGTTGCGGAGGCAGATTTGATTGGTGCACTTGCAACTTCAAGTGGGACGGTCAAGTCATCTGTTGCTGGCGTTCTGGCACTTCTGTCGACTGATACAGCGCAGCGCGCTCTTATGGATTCTGCATTGTCTGCGACAAGTGAAGACCAAGCCATGCTTTTGATGAACGTAGCAACGAGCGCACGCAAGTTTGGCAATTTGCTGCAGCCGACCCAGATCGAATCACTTCGTACGTTGATTCAAGATTCGTCTGGTTCAACCGCAGATGCAGCTGGTCAAGCGTTTGGCGCACTTGGCTTGCCAACATCCGAAGTTGTGAAGTTGATTCTGGCACCAAAGCAATAAAGCGGGTTTTCGCCATTTCAACTGATTTCATTGCTACTCCGTTATCATTAAAGCCCTGGTTCGAGATCAGGTCGGAGATCAGGTTGGAGATCGGGTTGTTTCAGCGTTACGCCACCCTAGCTCAGTGGTAGAGCAATGCTTTCGTAAAGCATAGGTCGTGGGTTCGAGTCCCATGGGTGGCTTTTTCTCTTGCAGTCGATCGAAATGTCGAGCACGCGAGACTTGTCGCGAACGTTAGTACAGAGGACTTACGAAGACCGTTCGAACCCAGCTCGGGAGAGAACAATTTCAAGTGCTTGGCAGACTTGGCTAACTTCGCGCGCGCGCATGGATGTGTACATCGGCAGAGTCAGCATCCGATCGCCGATGGACTCGGCAGTGGGGCAATCTCCAACCTTTGTGCCAAACATTTTCTGCACGTGTGGCAATAAATGCGAAGGCGGATAATGATTTGCAGCGCCGATATCGTGACGATGCAATCCGTCTATAAGCGTGTCACGATCGTGAATGCCAAATCGATCAGAGAGTCGAACCCAAAAAAGTGGCCAGCAGATCTGGGAATTTTCCATCACATTTGGAAGGATTAAATCTGGGTGTCCGCCTAAGGCACGCGTATATGCCGCTGCAATTTCGAGGCGCTGTGAACGAATTTCATCGAGACGACGCAACTGACTCGAAGCGAGTGCAGCCAAAGGTTCGGCGAGCCGAGCGTCGTAACCCATTCCAGAAAACGCCATAATCATTCCAAGGTCCTGCGACTGATTTGGAAAACTTTGGCGATCCACGCGGCCTTGATTCCGAAGTGCGCGGCATGCTGCAGCAAGTCGATCGTCATGTGTCACAATCGCACCGCCTTCTCCTGCGGAGATCGGTCGATTGGGTCCAAAGCCAAAGACGCTCAGGCGACCGAACTTTCCAACATTATCGCTGCCGATGGTTGATCCAAGTCCTTCCGCTGCATGCTCGACCATTGGAATCTCAAAGCGAGAGCAGAATGCGATGAGTTCTGGCAAGCCGGCAGGATTTCCAAGAACTGGAACGCCAATGACTGCGCGTGTCTTCGCCGTCACTTTCGATTCGGCGTGGGCCACGTTCATGTTCAAAGTGCGTGCATCGCAGTCGACGAAGATCGGCGTCGCTCCTACGGATAGGACTGAATTTACATTTGAAGCGAACGAAAGCGATGGAACAAGGACCTCGTCTCCCACGCTTATTCCAAGTGCTCTAAGGCAGATTTCCAATCCTGCCCCAGCGCTCGATACGCCAATAGCGAAAGGACGTCGAACGACAGTGGCAATATGAGCCTCAAATTCCAGCAGTGCGCTTCCCATTGTCAAGGGTGCACCTTGAAGTGTCGCAAGAACTGCTTCACGGTCTGCGTCGGTTAAGTCGGGTTTGCCAAGTGGAATGTCGTATTTCATTTGTTCTGAATTTGTAAGAGGGCTTGATCTGCTTTTCCACTGTGACGTGCGAAGAGCCATGCGGATTGGACGAGCAATGTTGGGTCGAGATCACCGCCGCCTGCGGCGACGATTCCGAGTTCTCGCAGAAGGTCTGGTGCAAGCGTCGGTTTCCCACGCGCAATTGCAAGGATGGCTAATGCATCACCGCGCCGAGAGAGTGATCCGCGCACACGCTCAGCGACGGTTGCGGCCTCAGGTGTCGCAGCATTACAAAGAGCAAGGATCAATGTCTCCTGAAATTGTCGCTCATTTTCAGACAAGCGAATTAAATTTTCAATCGTCCCTGCGTCGACCAATGCCAGGCGACTCGCGCAGTCCAAGATGACGGTTGAAAGAGCTGTTGTGTTTGCTGGCGCAGTCAGAAACCAGACGAGCAAGTGTTTCCAAACTTGCGCGGCAAGTGGCGGAGGTAAAGATGCGGCGCGCCTTACCGCCCATTCGGCACTTGGTCGATTCGCGCGATCGATTACGACCTCCAATGCCGAGGCAAGCGCGTTGGGATCTCCAGAAGCATTTGCTTCGATCGCATCCGCAATCGCTTCCACAAGTGGTTCTCCGTTTCGAAGCGAAGATCCCAAGCCTGCCTCAGCTATTTTTTCTTGTGCCATCAATTGCAGCCCGGCGCGAACAACCGCAGACTGTCCACGCTCTTGGGCAGTGAATTTACGCCATTCCGTCCGTCCAATTGCCGGATCCAATGCAAGAGCCGCTCCAATGACGATCATTCTCGTCGGCACGGTGTATGAAGGATCCTGCACAATCTGGACGATTGGTGCGATCGATGCACGAATGCAATACAACTGAACAGCGCGCGTCAATTCTTGAATGGCAACATTGCGAATCTCTGGCGAGCGGGTCGCAAGTTGCGCAGTGAAAATTTTCCAGGGGGACTCGTTACCAATTTCAAGCAGCAATGCTGCTGCGAGTCCGGAGATTTCATCTGAAGGATCTGTGACCGCATTTTCCAGCCCAGAACCTGAAACTTTTTCTCCAACACGGTGCAATTCTGCATTGAGAACAACAACATCAAGAAGGGGCAAGTCTTTTATTTTTAGAATTTCTCGAATCGTCTCTGGTTGGATGAGTCGAAACCCAACTGCATTTCGAAGAACGGTCGATCGATCTTCGGCAGAAAGTTGATTGAGTAGCGCAATGTCAATGTCGCGTCGGGCTGAGAGTTCTGCAAGTCCAAGAATCCCATCAACTCTCGAACTCCAACTTGCTGACTTGGTGAGTGATTGAAAGAATGGCCGCAATGTTTGATCGTTGAGTGCGCGCAGAGAGACAATCAATGCATGCTGCTCTCCTGTGTTCGAAGAAGCGGTGCAACGCTGCAACGTCAATACTGCTGCATCGAAGTGATCTGTTCGCGTGTATTGTGCGGAGGCCGTTGATCCCAAGCAAAGCATTCCGCCCAACAAGACCAAACGCATGAATGGTCGAAGAATTCTGTTGGATGTTGGACGCTGAATTGGCACAACTCAAAGTGTAACGAATGAATAGCTTAAACCGTTCAGGCTCGAACGCGCAGGACCTCGCGCCGAGTCCGTTCACTCAGATCTGCTGCGGTCAGTTGGTCGTTCCTTGCCGAAAGCAATTCGGATCGGTCGATCATATTTCGATAGCGCGCTGCGGCTGCGTGAATTGTCGAGTGGCTTGATCTGCCCAAAGCCGTGGCGATTTCTGGGAAGGACAGAGTCGTCATTTCCCGTGCGAGATGGGCCGCAAGTCCGCGCGCGGTCACAACTCTTCGATGGCGACCACCTCCAACGAGGTCTTCTCGTTCAATACCAGTGGTCGTGCACACAGCCTGCAAAATTTCGGCGACACGAACAGGCCGGCCGACATGCGAAGTTGCGACCCGCCCAAGAGCGCGTTCGACCAAGATTTGTCCATTTCCCATTTCAATTCCGCCCAAGGAATGTACTGCTGCGATGGTCATCACTGCACCTTCGATTTCTCGAACGCTCGCTCCTGCCCGATCCACCAATGTTTCGATCGCTGCCGCGGGTAGCGCAAGACCGCGGCGCAGAGCAAACTGCGTGGCCAATGCAACGCGTGTCGCACGATCCGGGTCATCGACTTTTACAACCATTCCAGACAAAAATCTGCTGACGAGCGCAGCGCTAAATTTTGCAATTTGTCGTGGATGTGCGTCAGAAGCAAGCACCATGCGCGCTCCATGAAATCCAATCGCATCGATTGTGTGGAGGCACTCGGATTGAGTCGCGGTCTTGTTGCCCAAGAAATGTACGTCGTCAATGACCAGAAGATCGAGCCGTCTTGTCTTACGACGAAACTGTTCGATGTTGTTTTCGCGAATCGCAGCGATGAATTCGTTTGTGAATTGTTCTCCCGTTGCATATCGCACTTTCGATTCCGGATGCCGCTCTCGATATCGTCTGCAAATCGATTGCAAGAGATGAGTCTTTCCCACCCCGCATGAACCGTGCAGGAACAAAAGTCGCAGTGGGTCACCTTGGACTTCTGCAACTTGTCGAGCGCTCTCATATGCCAATCGATTTGGCGCAGCGACAAGGAAATCTTCAAATCGTTTCCAGCCGGCACCAGAATCCTCTCGCCGCACGGATTGCGATACTTTTCGTGCAGTCATTGTCGGCATCTTTGGATCAGTCGGGCCCTTTAAAGTCGTTGCAAATTCGACATTTTCGGCCTCAGCGGCGACTGCTTGAGGCTTGGCATTCTGTGCGGCGCTCGAATGAACACGCATGATCACTTGTGGTTCCTCAATCATCAGAGTCCGAGAGATTTCAAGCAAGTCCCGTCGAAAGTGACGATCGATCCAGTCGGCTGCGAATTGTGTTTGAGCTGTCACTCGAATCTCTCCCAAAGAGAGAGCGATCTGAGCATTATCTTGAAACCATAACTCGTATTTTCGAGCGCCGAGTCGTTGTTTCAGTGCACGGCAAAGAGCCTGCAGTGTGGTGTCGGTCGAATTGTGAGCGCAATCGACTGCGGCAGAAGTGTGGTGCATCAAGACTCCAGACAAGGAGATCTCCCAAGTCGATAGGTTCGACCAGTGATCCCAGTTCACCCAAGTTTTATGACGGATCCTTCCACGCCAGCCTTCGTTGCGATTCGCTCCAATCAGAGTGGGGACTCATCGGGAGAAGCGAATTGCTTCAAACGGTTCGCACACTCTTCCTTGAGTTGCGGCGAGAGAAATATATCTCACTTCAAGACTGTTTCGACCGGCTGTGCGTGAACTTTTTCGCCCTGAAACGCTAAATCCAGTAAATGAAGGGCGATATGAACGCAAAAAATATATTTTAAAGACTCCAAAAAGAATTATCCACGGAGCGTGGATAAGTCGTGGGAATCTCAGTTTTTATTTTCCAACACAACCGATCAATGCGGATCTGCGCAGTCTCATAGCAAATCCGCGCGATTGATAGAGGCGCATTGCAGGATGATTCAATTCGTCACAGGCAAGCGCGACCGATTGGCCACCTCCATCTTGGACAATTCCAAGTGCATGGTCGAGTAAGTATCCACCCACTCCGCGTCCCCGTGCATTTGGAGCGAGACCAAAATAGACAACCTCAATGCAATTGGAAACTGGAATTTCACTCATCAACGAAACTCCAGATGGCACGCCATCGACTTCGGCAATAAGCCATTTCTTTGGATCAACAATGCCAGTACAAATGTGGCCGTCAAGAATGTCAGAGGTTTTTCGCATCTCTGCAAGTCCAGGGCAATCGAGCGAGTCCACATAAGTTGCTTCAAGCAATTCTTCTAATGATGCTCGATCATTCGTCTTCCAAGATCGAATAGTCACACCCGCCGGCGCACTCTTTACGGCATTGTGTGGGCGTCGTATGCGAGAGAGTTCGAGATATGCAAGAATTCCGATTGGATTCATACCTCCCGAGGAATACATCGAGAGCTCTTCGCTGCGAAGCGGTTCGACAAGCGCTTGCACGAGCACCGCATCAAGTTCATTTGCAGCAGAAATTGCTCTGCGAATGAGCGCTGCTCCACGATCTTGATCTGCGTTGTTATGCGGTGGAGTGACAAAGATCATGGCCGTTCGTCCAGGAGAACGAGTTAAAAGTGCGGCATTAGAAATGTTTCCTCGAGCATCATTGATCGCAAAAAGGAGTTCCTCCTTCCGATCCACGGACCGACTTGAATAGCGCGTCGCTCGCTGTTGTGATCCACCAAAGACGGTGGAAATCGCTTGTGATCGCTCCTGCGCCGATGGCGAAAAAATATCGAATGGCTCGCTTGTTGGCCGACTCATTTCAATGAGGTTAGCACTTGCATTCAACGCTATAATCAATTTCATGCGATCTTGGAAATTGAATCTTGCTTGCGTGTTTGCCGTCACCTCTTCCGCGATTGTTTTCGCCGGCGCCCAAGATTCTGGAGCTGGAGGAACGATGACGCCAAAGGCCCCAAAGAAAAGTGAGCCGCAACCGGCCACTCCGATGCCGAC
>JBEELA010000290.1:0-2824 GCA_041168365.1 Planctomycetota bacterium | reverse complement strand
CACTGCGACGGCATCCATTTCATCCGATGCAAGTCAAACTCGCCGATGGGCGCGAAATGGAATTACTCTTCTCCCGGCAGAGATTGCCTCTCGACACGGAAGTCGCACTGGAAGAGTTTGTCCTGACAAGTCATGAAGGGGGCTATACCGGTCAAGCGGGAACGATTCGTGATTACACCAGCATCCTGCGCTTTCGTGACAGCGATGAGTGGGGAGCCCCAACGCAAGTCAGCGTCAATTCCCCGATTGAGCACAATGGTCTTTGGTATTTCCAAGCGCAGTGGGATCCACCAGAGGCACCTTCTTCTCAGAATGATCGTGGATCGCGCGGTCTCAATTACACGGTACTTGGCGTGGGAAATCGTGAAGGTGTGTGGATTCAATTGGCAGGTTGCATCATCGCAGTACTTGGAATGATCTACGCCTTCTATGTGAAGCCTATTCTTATTCGACGCAGAAGTGAACGCGCTCGTCTTGCCGCCGAAATTCGAATTGGACATTCCAATGAGGTCGTCACACCATGAACATGAATTCGAACACACACATGATGTCGAGATTGATCGCAATGTTTCTTGCCTTGGCGACATTCTGCATGATGGATGCAAACGCCCAAAGTTTTCAAGAGCAGGTCGATCTCTCTCCCTTCGATTCTGTAGCGGTGCAGACTGAAGGACGTCTGAAGAGTTTTGGCTCATTTGCTCATGGAGAGATGGGATTTGTCAGTGGACCGCGCAAGATCAATGGACAAACACCCGAGTTCACATTTCTGGACATGTTGTTTCGGCCAGAGGCGTACGCAGATGCAGATGTGATTTATGTCAAAGCAGCAATTGTGCGCAAGCCCATCGCTGATGCCCTCGTGAAAGCGGATCCAAGTTTAGCCCCGCGTATGGATGGATTCATCAAGACTGGTCTGATTTCCGAGGCGTTGCTGCAACGGTCCGAAGTCGAACCCGTGATGCAGCAAATGCAATCCGATCTCTTGCGCACTGCGAAGGCGATGGACTCAATCCGTGGAGCGCGCACCGTGATGCGTCCAGATTTTCTTTTGCGAGAACTGCGAATTGTTCCATCTCCAGGAGATCAGAAGGATCAGCCGTGGTCTTCGATGCGCGACATTATGTTGCTTGCTGCAGATCCTGGTGCGTTGAAAGCTGCAGGTGCGACTGCAACTCCACTCGCAGGCATCGATGAAACAAAGCAGCGTGAGTGCGCTGCCGCATGGAAGTCGTTGGTCGAAGGTTGGACAAATGGGGATGCGATTGTGGTCAACAAGTCTTTGGTCAACATTGCAGCGATTCTGCCTTCGATGAACTCAGGCGCATATCCCGATGCAAGCCGATTGCGCTGGGAATCTTGGTATTTCTCCAACGGAAATCTGGTTTGGATTTGGTTGGTGTATGCGGTGAGCGTGGTGCTTCTGTTGATCGGATTGGTCTATCACTGGCGCGGCGCAAGAGTGGCAGGAATCGCAGTATTTATTGTTGCTTTCATGCTCCATTCATGTGCGCTTGGACTGCGTTGGTGGATTTCATTGCGCTGGCCGAACTCGAATATGTTCGAAGCGGTCACGACTTCTGCGTGGTTCGGCGGATGCGCTGCTGTCATTTTGGAAATCTTCTTACGCCGCCGCGCTGCGGCTGGAATGTTCGCACTTGCAAGTGGTTTTGCGAGCGCTGTCGCATTGATGGCTGCGCACTTTCTGCCGATACAACTGAATGCGCAAATATCCAACATGATGCCAGTCTTGCACGACGTATGGCTGTACATCCATACAAACGTGATCATTTTCTCGTACTGCCTGATCTTTATGGCGGCGGTTTCTGCGGGGATTTATCTGGTGTATCGCGTCTTTGGGGGCAAAGCTGTTTATGCACGCGTGGGCTCATCATCGGTCGGTGCGATTGTCGGCGGTGGTGTGGGAGGAACGCCTGGCGCGATTGCATTGCGCGGAGAGAAGTTGGGCGAAGTGCTCGACGGCGTCACCATGCTGCTGATGAAACTTTCATTCGTACTCTTATGGACAGGTATTGCAATGGGCGCAATTTGGGCGGACCATTCTTGGGGAAGGCCGTGGGGGTGGGACCCAAAAGAAGTCTTCGCACTCAACACTTTTGTGGTGTTCGCTATTCTCGTGCACGTGAGATATCGCTCTAAAGACAAGGGACTTTGGACCGCAATTCTAGCGGTGGTTGGAGCGGCAGTGATGCTCTTCAACTGGATTGTGATCAACTTCATCATCACTGGGTTGCATTCGTATGCGTGATGTTGGGGCGTGGTAATGTGTGAAGGATGATTGCTTTGAGATTTCGGTCACCTTGGGTGATCGCATGGATTGCAATATTTTTGTTTGTGACTTTGGCATTTGGATTTCGCAAATCCAATGAACTAATCCGAGGACCACAGAGCGATAGTTACATGAAGGCCGCGAACCGATATCTATCGGGTGGTGATGTTTATGTTCCTCCAGAACCCATTTCATACTGGCCATATCCACCAGCAATGTTGTTGACTGTTGCGCCGCTGGCATTTGTTCCAGAATTAGCGGCACGTATTTTGTGGGGAGCATTGTTGGCCACATGTGTCATTGGATCTGGGTACTTGATCACGACGACGCTTCTCGCTGGCGTCGCTGATCAAATGATGCGCAAACGTATTTCGATTTGTTTGCTTATAGCCGTCGCGATCAGCCATCAACACATTCTCTCTCCGCTTACGTATTACAGCCATGATTTTATTCTCGTGCTCTGTCTGGCGATCGGGTTTGCAGCGACCGTGAAGCGCAAGGAAATTGTTACGGGATGCGCATTTGGAATTGGCGCGG
>JBEELA010000289.1:0-9177 GCA_041168365.1 Planctomycetota bacterium | reverse complement strand
TTTGTAGATCGCTACTGAATGGTCGTTGCCCATCGCGAAAGAGAACCACAACTGGACCACCCGTCGTCGAATCCAAATTCGGGCAAGCGAATGCAAAGACAGATCTCCCAGGCAGAACCCCTGCCAATTCCGCAAATCTTGCAGATGGCGGCTCGCTTGGGCCGAATCGGACAACTCCAGAATGCGCGGCAATTCTCGCACACCACAGAGTTGCCAGATGATCAACTAATCCACCTGCAGCACGGCGCGCAAGGTCATCGCGCACATACCCCGCAAGACGATATTGCCCTTGATCCTGCAGAAAAACTGCTGCGTTGGTCGGGCCAACGCGCGCAATCAAATATTGCGTGCTCAACTCGACGATCGATTCAACTTCACTTTCTTGCGCCAAGAGCATTCGGCATTCTGTCTGCATTGCGGCGATTCCCTCTCGATCACGCGCGCTCTCCTCTGCGCCTGCAAGATTTGCGCATGCCCCGCCAAGTTTTTCCTCAAGGGACTTTCGTTCCTGCGTCAATCGGCGGAACGCATTTTCCAAGACAACCAATCGCTCGCTGTTGACGCGATTGATCATCGCCTTCTCGATCTCACTCGCAACTCGATTTGAGATTGATGCTTGGTTTGCCCAATCTTCGGTATCGATCCAATCGGTAATATTCATTCTGAAAAATTCTGCAACGATGCTTGCCGACGGAAGTTCTCCAACAAGAACGATTCCAGCAGATGGAAATGCTCCGCGCAAAGTGGCCACAAGCCGCGCAGTTCGTTCGCCAATCATTGCCTGATCGATCACGATCATGTCAATCGAACGACCGCGTATCCAACTGATCGCATCACTTGCAGATTGAACTCGGTCAACGCGCGCAGTGCTCAGTGTGACTTGCAGCGCATCGGATGCATCACAAATCGTTGGCCAAACCAGTTGACCAACAAGCAAAACATTTGCGCGTCCATTGATTTGTCCTTTGACTCGCTGAAGTTGGCTCGTACGTTTCATAAATTGACTCCTCATCTGACCAATCGGCCAGATTGAGGAGTGCCTTGAACCATCTTGAGCACATCTTGATTTCAATTCACTTTTTCGGCGTAAATCCATCTGGATATCGGGCGCGCCAAATGGTGACTGCTTCTGGCTCGCGTGGATAACGCACACGCAACCCCAAAGAATCGGTCACTTCGCCTCGAAGCAGCATCGCTTCTGCAACAGCCAAACAATCAGTCGCTTGAAAAGTCGGCGGCAAGATCGTTATCCCCGTGTCGATCGCGCGCTGGCGAATTTCCACAGGCAAGTGATCGTCTGCGATCAACACCATCGCATTTCCAAATCCAATCGCGTTCTCGACATTCCACCGAGACCACTGTGCACTTCGCACCGAAAGTTCTCCCGCATCGTCTGCATCAACTGTTGTCATCCAACACTCATCGCCCTTTGCTGCCAGAGCAACCACAACTTCGCGCCCGCGCGGCCACCACTGCGATCGCACTCCCATCGCAGCGACAATTGCGGATGGAACATCAATCGCCGGAATCGAAAGTGCCTCGCACATTCCCTTTGCTGTCGCAATTCCGACACGCAGTCCAGTGAAACCTCCTGGCCCAGTCGAAATGGCGACGGCGAGCAGTTCGCTACGAGCAATATTTGCATCTGCGCACAGCGCAACAATCGCTGGCAACAAGAGATCTTTCTCGCGCGGATCACCGATTGGATTTCGCTGAACGATCGATCCATCGCGACAACGAATCGCGACAGAGATCGCACGCTGACTAGATTCGATTGCAAGAAGTCCGTGCATCACGACAACGCACGATAGAGAACAAGCGGCATGGCAGACTTAACAATTTCATCCGCAGAAGGCAATGGCTTTGAAAGTTCGATGCGCACAACAACGCCACGCGCGTGATCACTATTGATCACGACAAGTCCGTCGACTGGGCTTTCGATTCCCATCTCCGCGTGACAGTGGCCCACGACAAATAGTTTGGCATTAAATCGCTTCAAAAGAGCTTGAATATGCGTTGGATCCTGCAGTCGACCCCAGACCATGCACCAAGCAGTTCCACTGGGTGATTGATAATCCTCCAGAACCAATGCACGCTCGAATGCGCTATCGTCAAAATCCATTCTCCCTGGAACTGAATGTGAACACCACAATCCATTTTCGGCGCGAAGAACCAGCGGCATTGCCAGAATAAATTCGCGGATCGCAGTTGCAACTTCTTCGGCACGATCATTGAAAACATAGTCCAGGCCATCATCGAACATTGCAACTTGATCACCACCGCCCTTACTGACACTCATGCGGTGGCACTGCGCTAACTCATGGTTTGCAAGCAGAGGATGCACTTGCAACGGATATCGACTTGCCAATTCAGCAACAATCGCCAAGTTGCGATACGAGATATCCATACCGCCAAAAAGTGTTTCCCCATGGATCAATTCGTGCAGCATGACATGATGATCAGGCGATTCATCCAACTCTGCCAAACGCACAATCGCTTCAAGATGTCCAGGGAAATCGTGAATATCCCCTGTTGCCAAAATTCTCCCACGAGCAGGCAGATGCACCGTCGACCCTCTGCGCAGGGGCGATGCCTTCATCGCCTCCGCTGCGCGCTCGAACGAATCGATCATCGCATCAGCATCAAGAAAGTTTAAGTCAGGAAGTGCCGTCACTCTTTTTTATTCCGGCTCTCGCTCTTCGCATACGCCTGCATCGAAACGGCAAACACACCTTTGCCCGTTGCTGTTTCGATTTCGACTGGCGCATACAGAATTCCAGTGACACCTGCGACTGGCGCGATACGAATCAACACTGCGACATCGTCTTTGTTGCCAGGCCGAAGTCCCTCAAGTGTCGCCGTGATCTGCGGCGAAAGCGATCGAACGCTCTTAACCTGCGACCATTCGGGACGAACGATCTTGCCGCGTTCCTTCGGGTTGTAATGCTCGATGACCATAGGGACCACAATGGATTCCCCTGTTCCCAATCGTCCTGCAACTGCGAGAGGTTCTGGGATGAACCAATATCGATCTGCCTTCGTCGGATCCGCTTTCGACCCAGTGCATTCATGTCGAATGCGCATCGCGACCAAAGGGCAATCAGCGCGATCAGTCTCGACGATCCACCAGAGTGGCATCGTCTCGCAACTTGTACTCGGCACAGTCCATCGCAATGTGTACGAATCTTTCGGCGCATCTTTCGCTGGATCGAATCCGACAAATCGCGGAGCGATTCCACCTGCGCTGAGTATCTGGAACGGCTTGCCGTCATCGCTTGCGACAACGATCGTTCCTTCAACGACAGACTTCAGCGCATCGATATATGCAGGAGTCACGCGGATTGGCAGACTTGCATCCGCTTTCAACATCGCCATTTGTGGAGCGCCATATCCCTCGAAAGTCAGAAAGACCTTCGCATCTTTTTCGCCAGGCGTTCCTGGGACATCAAGCGTCGCCAACAATTCAACGGATGCATTTGGAGCAATCACTGTTCCAGCAAGAATGTTCACATCAGTACATTTGCAACTTGGAACCACCGACTTGATCGTCAGCGGTTGAGAACCAAGATTGCGAATCACAAACTTCGCAGGAAGCTTCGATCCTGGCTTGACTTTTCCAAAGTTCACCATTGGCGGCTCGATCGAAACTGGAGCGGGAGGCGTTGTTTGCTGTTGGGTTTGCAAAAATGGAACTGGAGAAGCATTGACAGGGCTGATACCCACAGGAATCAAGTGAATCAGCAAAATGAATAGCAACGAACGCATCAAAGTCATAGTTTCCATATCGTACGCCCAACTCAGTGGAACTCTTCACCTTCGACAACCTCATCGCGTTTGTCACGCTCAGCGGTCTGGAAATCGTTCTGGGCATCGACAATGTGGTTTATATCGCAATTCTGTGTGGTCGCTTGCCAGAAAAACAGCGAGAACTTGCCAGATTCTGGGGACTCGCGCTGGCAATGGGAATTCGCATTCTGCTCTTGCTGTGCATCGACTGGCTTGCAAAACTGACGACTCCACTCTTTGCTATGTCTGTCATGGGCCATTCTTTCGAGCCAAGCGTTCGCGATCTTGTGTTGGGAATCGGCGGCCTTGTTCTGATGACCAAAGCTGTTCTTGAGATGCATCATCAAGTCGAATCGCCACACGAATCTTCCAAGCCCACCGCCAAGCGCGCTGCACTTTCACTCATCCTCGCTCAGATTTGTTTGATGGACATCATTTTCTCAATCGACTCGGTCATCACTGCGATTGGTATGGCGAACAATCTGACCATTATGATTTCGGCAATCGTCTTAGCAGTCTTGGTGATGATGATCTTTGCGGGAGCAGTTTCCAGAGTCATCGAGCGTCATCCAACTCTCAAGACACTTGCGCTTTCATTCCTCGTGCTGATCGGCGCTGCACTGATTCTGGAATCTGTTCATGTCTCATTTCCAAAGGGTGCGATCTATTTCACGATGGCGTTCTCGCTGGTGATCGAAATGATCAACCTGAAAGTGCGGGCGAAAGCCAACGCTCGCACATAAATTTTCCAGGCAGAAAAAAACCCCCAGCATATGCCGAGGGTTTGACTTTCAAGTTTTCTGCAGGAATCCCGCTTGAATCACGTACCCCAGCTGCTCAGTAACGCGGTCAAGTCTCCACCGTCAGTAAATCCGTCATTATTGACATCTCCGCACAGTGTCGCCCAACAGCTGAGCAAGATTGTCAAATCTCCGCCATCAACGAAACCGTCAAGGTTCAAATCAGCTGGATTCAACGGCGGCGGTGGATTGCAAACAACTTCTCCAGTTGCTGGCACGATCTTATAAATCTGCCCGCCAAGATCAGCGATATAAATCTCGCCATTATCGTCTTCGCCGAAAGAGCTGATCTGATTGACTGTTTGTCCTCCGAGGGCAAGTTGCAATTCGCTATTGCGAGTCACAAATTCGGTCACGACACCTCCGACCATCTTCATTGACCACGAGTTGTTGGTTGAATAATCGGCGTAAAAATAGATCCCCTGCATGTCAGGCATCGCACATCCGCGATATACATTTCCACCCGTGATGCTGAATCCGCCCGCTGCATTATGGGCATATGTTCGTACAGGCGCAGTCAACGTCGTGCCATTGCATGTACAACCAGTCAGACCGGTGCAACTCGTTCCTTCGGTGCAGCGCCATCCATAATTGCGGCCTCCAGCAGCATCTGTCGGTTCATAGTTCACTTCTTCAATAGCGTTCTGACCGACATCTGCGATATACAGATCGCCATTGGCGCGATCGAAGCAAGAACGCCATGCATTGCGAAGGCCGTAAGACCAAACAGTATCGTCAGCAGTCGTTGAACCTCCAACGAAAGGATTGTCGGTTGGGATTGTGTAATACGGGCTCGCGCCTCCGACCGTCGGAGTAATTCGGTGCATCTTGCCGTGGCGAATCAAAAGATTCTGGCTGTTGCCAGAGGGATCATTCTGACTTCCACCGTCGCCAGTCCCCATATACAAATTGCGGGTTCCGGGTTTGAATTGAATGCATCCACCATTGTGATTCGAAAACGAATCTGCCCAAGTCATCATCACCACGCCTGCGGTATTGGCAATATTCGGATTGCTCGCAGAAACCGTGTAGCGCGCGAGGTTGTTCGTGCCCGTACCGGTGTAATAAACATAGAACTGACCGTTCGTTGAATAGTCCGGGTCGAATGCCAAGCAGAGCATTCCTTGTTCGTCACCCACAGATTGGGTTCCAGAGACTATCGCATCGATATCAAGAAATGGCGTCGTGACCAAAGTTGGAGTTGCAGTTGTCAGATCAATGATGCGAATCGTTCCGCGCTTTTCAAGTACAAAGAGGCGGTTCTTATCGCCAGGAGCGCTTGTAATGCAAGTTGGCAACGACAAACCCGTCACAACCAACTTCGGCTTGATCGCAGTGACACCGGCAAATGCAGTGGAGCAAATCATGGTGGTCAGTCCAACGATAAAAGCGTTATTGAGTCGCATTTGTTCTTTTCTTGAAGAGTTCTCGTGAGTGTTTTTCGAGCAGAAACGTAATCAACTATAGCCTTTGATTTATGATTTCCAAAATAAAAACGAGCTTTTTCGATAAAACTAGACAGACAGGGTCATTTTTCCGACAAGACCTCTGCCAGTCGCTGAGCAGAGGCGCAAAGTCTCTCCGCAGCCTCGGTCGCCCCAGCACCATCCGGCGCATCCTCAAACGAAGGAAGTGCAGACCCCTTGTACCCACTATCGCGATCTGAAGCGATTAAAAGGTTCCGAAACCATGGACGACCCGGAAGTCCAGATTCATCCAAGAGCGCTCGATCGATCGCGCGCGCACGCCGAGCGAGAATTTGTGCGGACGCAACATCAGCTTGTGAAGATGCGCCCATCACCTTTGCATCGAATGCACGAGCGGCATCTTCCAGTTTCGCAAAGCAATCATCGACTTGCTGAAGTGCTGCAATTCGTATTGCATCGTCTTTCCCAGGATGACTTTTTATTGCCGCTTGCAGATCTGCACAATTCTTGCGGATCGCTGCGATCAACGAAAGCGCTGACACTGGCGGCACAGTGCGGTCTGCAATTTCGATCGCTGTTGCAAGAGTCGCGCGCGTGACAATCATTGCGCTGAAATAGTCTTCGCCGACACTCTTTCGATACCAAGCAACTGTGTCATAGTTCGAGTGATAGCTGGTTCCTGGAGCACCGCCGGCACCAATCGTGATTGATGGCACCGCGCATCGAAAGAGAAAACCAACATGGTCGCTTCCACCACCGATCATTCCAATTTTCGCGGGATCAACACCGCACGCTTTCGCCACAGCATTTTTTACAGATGGCGATGCGCCAACTCCTAAGTTGAGCCCCATCGATGCCATATCCAAATTGATATACGCGCTCGCATTCACCAATTCGTCTTCGTGCGCCTCGACCCATTCGGTAGAGCCGATGATGCCAAATTCTTCCGCGCCCCAAGCGCAGAACAAGATGTCGCTCTTTGGCAACAAGCCCTGCGCCGCGCACTCTGCAAAGGCGCGCGCTGTTTCCATCAACACGATTGTTCCTGCAAGTGGATCTGCCGCGCCAAATCCCCACGCATCATGATGGCAACCAATGACAACAAACGATCCATCGTTGGCGCTTCCCTTCAGACGAGCAATGACATTTGCAGTGCGACGAATTTCTCGTTTCTGTTCGACTTTCATTCGCACTTGAAGCGCTGAACCACCTTCAATGCGATACGGCATCGCAAGCCCTCCGCGCCACGAAGCGTCGGTCACTTCACTGCCTGTCATCTTGGCCAAAATTTGTCCCGCCGCACCATATCCAATGGGCTGTACAGGAATCTTGGGGAGGTCGATCGCATCTGGATCAAGTCGGACCGCATCTTTTGTAGCGGGTTTCCCAGGCGTGAGTGGATCACCTGGATAAGAAAGACTCACAATCGATCCGCGCTGAATGCATGTGTCATTCGCCCATGGTCCTGCTGGATAGACATCGCCCTTCTTGAATCCGCTGTCTGCAGGATCGATATAAATCAAGAGCCCCGCAGCGCCCGCTTCTTGCGCAAACTTCACTTTATATCCCCGAAAATTTCCGCCATATCGTGCAATGACGATCTTGCCTTTCACATCCACACCAAGTTCTTTCAATCGTGCAAAGTCTTCGCGTGTTCCATAATTTGCATACACGACTTCGCAAGTGATATCACCCGATGCGCTGTATGCATTCCAACCCCACGTCAGGTCTGAATGCGCCGCAGCTGGATCTTCGGCGAGATTTTTTTCGATAACCGAAAGCACGCCACGACGAGTTGACGGAGCCGTTGGATTTGCGTCGGCATCAACAGTGTTATCAATGATTTCAACTCGCGCAGATATTGGCTTGGAAAGAAGCGGCCAGAATTCATGCGTCTCCACCATCAATCCCATCTTGCGAAATGCCAAATCGATTCTTCGAATCTCTCTTGCATCGCCATCTGTTCCTGCGACATGCGGTTCGCCACCAAGCAAGTCGTGCCACTCACGCAAACGAAGTGCACTCGGCACAGATTCGAGCGACATGAGGATTGGTGAATCAGAAGTTGGAACAGGCGCGGATGGCGTTTGCGCCAGGATCAGCGACGAAAATTTGATCAGCGCAATTGCAACAACGCAAATCACTTCGCCGCGCCCAAGACCTGAGGCCACGGATTTCCAACGTGACAAACACGCCCCGTCTTATCAACATAATCCTGGTGATATTCCTCGGCTGGATAGAACTTCTTTGCCAATTCAACTTGAGTTGCAATCGGACGGCTGAACTTCTTTTCGCTGGTCAGTTTCGCAACAAGATCTTTGGCTTGCGCGAGCTGCTCTGGCGTCGAACAAAAAACACCACTGCGATATTGCGTCCCCGCATCTGGCCCTTGTCGATTGACTTGCGTCGGATCGTGCATCAAGAAAAATCCTTCTGCAAGTTGTCGAAATGAAATCACCGTCGGATCAAAGACAACTTTCACGCTCTCGGCGTGTCCAGTATCTCCACCACAGACTTGCTTATAAGTCGGATTCTCGTTCGTCCCTTGCATGTATCCACTCTCGGCGGTGATCACTCCAGGGGCTTCTTGAAAAATGTGCTCGACTCCCCAGAAACATCCTCCTGCAAAGTATGCGGTCTCACTCTTGATTGGTTCGCTTGTCGCTGGCATCTTCGTTCCTTTCTCTACAAATACAAGTGCTGCACTGTTCAGACAATATCGTAATCCTGTTGGCGCTGGGCCATCTTCAAAGACATGACCAAGATGCGAAGTGCACCGCGCGCAGTTGATCTCGGTTCGTTCCATACCGTGTGCGCCATCCACTTTTTCGCTGACATGCGCAGGATCGACTGGCGAAAAGAAACTCGGCCATCCAGTTCCAGAATTGAATTTGCTATCGCTGGAAAAAAGCGGCAGTCCGCACACGACGCAGCAATATTCCCCCTGCTTTTTGTTGTCAACCAAATTGCCGCAAAAGGCAGGTTCTGTTCCAGAGTTCTGTGTCACGCGAAATGCTTCGGGGCTTAACTTCTTGGCCAACTCTGCGATCTCGGTTTTGGAAAGTGGCGTGATATCGAAACCAGATTTGGAATAGGTTCGCTTGGAAGGAAGAGTCGATTTCGTTGTCATATCTTTGGTGTCCTGTTGTGATTTGGAATCTGAC
>JBEELA010000288.1:0-2545 GCA_041168365.1 Planctomycetota bacterium | reverse complement strand
GGGAGCTGCATCCAAATTTGGCATTTGGGTCGCAGAGGTATCCCAATCAAGTCCAAGAAGTTCTTTGCGTAACTTGGGATAGTCGGGCCCATTTGTTTGAATCTTCTTCTGGACTTCATTGGGGAGTTGACTAAAAATCTTTGGGATTTCCCTCAATGAGAGAAGCGTTGCAATCGACTTTGGGTACTCGTTCACCAATCGTCGGATGTACAGTTCAGACGAGATCGGATCGCCCATAGATTCATACCAACCAGCCTCCGAAAGAATTTTTGTGGCCTCAGATTCATAGATTCGCACAAGAAGCGCATCGGCACCAACTCTTTGTGCGGTGATGGGATCAAGTGCTTGCAATTCCTTCAGCCGAGCACTTGCTTCGAAGAGGCCTTTGGCGTCATACTTTGGCCCTTTGTATGCCCCACAAAGTGAATAAATCAGGCGCAATCTCGCTTTTTCCACATTCATGGAGCGGGGATAATTCTGCACAAAGAGGTCATATGCTTCGGCTGCCAACTGCAAATTTCGTTTGCGAAAATAAAAGTCGGCCAACTCCATTCCGGCTTGTTCTGCCAGCTGACTTCCCGGCAGTCGCTCCTGAATTCTGATCAAGATTTCTTGTGCTTCATCATCCGCATTCAGCCAGCGAAAAGTCCCAAAGAACTTCTTGCGTAAACCATTGGCATATGCCTTGGCAATCTCAAACTCTCGTTGCAGCGCAATGACAAACACATCACTACCTGGATAGCGCTTTGCAAGATCTTCATAATCGAAGAGTGCTGTGTACTCATCACCTTTTGCAAGCAACGCATCACCTTTCAGAAGCAGTGCATGCGCACGAAGCGGATCAGCTGGAAAACGATCAAGCCAGCCGGTTGCAAGATTGTAAGCCCGTGACGCATCTCCTCTTGCAAGTGCGAGTTGCGCTTGACGCAACTGGTTTGCGGGGCTCTCTGGATCAGAATCTGCTGGAGGAATCCATCGGTCATCAGATGAAAGTTTCAGATCGCCTTGCGCAAACGCTCCGCTTGTAATCGCAGCGACAATGCACAGCATTCCGCAGAAGGCGGAGAATCTTTGAAAGAAGTTGGCTTGATTTGCCACAGTTGCAAAGATTCTACGCATATTTTTTCTGATCCGTCGAGCGGTTATCGCGACTCAGACAAGCCCCATCATCTTGTGGTGGTGGGTATTGAAGTGCACGAGCAATCGTGTGTCTAAACGAACTGGTGTGGTCAGATAGATAAAACGGACGCTCATGTATTTGACCCATCTGAAATAAAAATCAGAATCTCTCTTGCATGAATTGTAAATCGTGATGTATATTCAATTGATCTTCATCTAAGGATGGATGAAGAAATCGGCACGACAAGGATCGTTGTGCTCGATAAGTTCGAAACAGGTCAAGGAGAGACCCAGATGACAAATGCAAAACCTAACGTAAGTACGACAAGAACGACCAGAAGTTCTGCTGCAACTGTTTCTTCGACAAAGGCAAGGACGTCGGTGATTCAATCACCAATACCCAAGTCAGCGAAGGCGACATCGCGGCTTGCCAAAGTCGCGGTTGTCAAAACTTTAGCTGAAAAATTGCCTAAAACAGTTGCGCCTGCGAAGGCAAGTGCTGAATCACTTTGGAAACAGTATGGAATTGTTCGCAAGGATCCAAGTCGCGCAGAAGAGCGCAATCAAATCCGAAACGAATTGATGACCAGATATCACCATCTCGTTCGATACACAGCAGAACGAATGCGCACGCGGCTTCCATCTGAAGTGGAAGTGGACGACTTGATTTCTGCAGGTCTCTTTGGACTGATGGACGCAATCAATTCATACGACCCTTTGCGTGGCATTAAGTTTGAGACATATTGTCCGCAGCGAGTTCGAGGAGCAATCTTTGATGAGTTGCGTCAGATGGATTGGGTCCCAAGACTTGTTCGTTCGCGCACGTCTCGAATGGATCGTGTTCGTAAGCAGATTGAAATGTCGAAGGGGCGTCCAGCAACGGATGAAGAACTCTTGACACATCTCGATGTCAGCCCCGAAGAGTTCGAGAAGATCAATCGCGATTCACGCCCCGTTGGGATCGTGAGTCTCAATAAGAAATGGTCGGATGCTGATTCCTCTGGCGAAGCGCGCGAGATTGATGTTGCACAAGAACCGGGCGATGCGGATGCATTCCAGATGCTTCAACGTCAAGACTTGCAAACACTCTTAACTCGCGGATTGACTCGCTCCGAGAGATTGATTGTGATCTTGTATTATTACGAAGAACTCACAATGAAAGAAATTGGTGTGACGCTCGATCTTTCCGAAAGCCGCGTCAGTCAAATGCATTCATCGATTTTGGCTCGGCTGAAATCGCAAATGAAGCACCGATTGAAAGAAGTCAGCGAAGAATAAAGCGCTTATTTCTTTGGTGTCGCGACCGAGGGACCACTCGAAACGGGTCGAATGTAAATGTTCATACATTCAAGCGCAGATCCGTGGCTCTGAATCGCGATTGGGCCAGTCGCGGCAACGCCAGGCAGAGTCGCACCTGGAATCACAG
>JBEELA010000287.1:0-8488 GCA_041168365.1 Planctomycetota bacterium | reverse complement strand
CCAGGAAGATTCATGCGCGCTGAACGATCCAAACCAAGAATGTCCTGCAGAGGAATGATGGCGAGTTGCGCGGGCGACTCAAATGCAATGCGAATCATCGCTTCATTTGGTTGACGCGCAGCATTCGATCCTGCGAAACGAACGAATCTTTTGCGCGAAGTTGCGGGAAGAGATTTCCACCATCCACGCGTCGTGTCATTGTCATGTGTCGCTGGATAGACCACGCAATCACGATCATGATGATGGGGAAGTTCTGCAGAATTATCGTGGCCAAATGCATGGTGCAAAACTTTCATTCCAGGAAGATTGAAAGATTTTCTCAGCGCAACCACTTCTGGAGTCACCGCACCAAGATCTTCGGCAACGAGAGGAAGTGCGCCCAGAGCACGACTTGCCGCCGTGAGTAATTCCTTTCCCGCTTGCGGACGCCATTTGCCTCGTCGAGCATTGCGCGCTCCCGCGGGAATTTCATACGCATGATGAAACCCAACGAAGTGATCGATGCGAACGCCGTCGAATCTTCGCAGTGATGCCGCGATTCTCTCCGTCCACCAACGAAAATTCTGCGCACGATGGGCAGGCCATCGATAATGCGGATGCCCCCAAAGTTGACCATCTTTCGAGAAGTAATCCGGAGGAACGCCAGTGAGAACTTCGGGACGCCCACTGCGATCCAGCCGGAAGAGTTCAGGATTCGCCATCACATCCGCGCTTTCCAAAGTCACGAACATCGGAATGTCGCCCAACAATCTCACTCCCACCGCCGTACAAGTCTTGCGAAAAGCTGTCCACTGTTTGTCGAATTCAAATTGCAAAAATCCGTGATATCCACTCGCGTCATTCGTGAATGCGCGCCAACCTTTCAGCCAAGATGCTTCGCGCTTCTCAAAGGATCGAAAGGAGGCGCTACGAAATCCGCCACCAAGTCTGAAGTTTTCGAATGCTCTCAGAAATGCTGGCTCTTTCGCCATTCGCGCGGCGTCATAATCAGTTTGCGAATGCGAACCCGCTCGATTTGTTTTGCGCGAAAACTTGCGCGCTGCGACGACAGATTCGCGCACATCTTTTTTGGAAAGCAATCCGTCATCAGCAAGGCCTTCGAGCGATACAAAGAGCGGTTCTCCAGCAAAGCTGGATGTACTGGCATATGGAGAATTTCCGGGACCAATTGGTCCAACCGGCAACATCTGCCACCATAAAAATCCTGCGCTCGCACACCATGCTGCAAACTCATGTGATTTGGGCCCTAGATCACCGATCGCACAAGATCCATCGAGGCTGGAAAGATGCAAGAGAACACCGCTCGAGCGTTTGAGTAGTAAAGGGTTCATCAATCCAGTCATGGCTCGAGAATCCAAACGCGACCTGAGAGAGCAGGAACAGAGACGCGTGGGAACTGATCATCGCTCACAGCTGTGCCCTCGCCGCAGAAGATGGTGCGCCAATGTCCTGAACGCGTTCCAACAGAAGTATGCGAGAGATCAATCTGTACTTCATTCGATGACGCGTTGATGGCAACCAAAATATTTTCACCTGCCAGAGATCGAAGAAAAATCCAAGTGTCCTGCGCATCATCATTCAGCACCGTTTCGAACGAACCTCGACGGAGCGCAGGATGCGCCAGGCGAAGAGCGATGATGCGGCGATACCAATCGAGATGAAACTCATCAACAAAATTCTCGTCGGACTTTTCGTATGGCTCTAGATCTTTCCACAACATCGGCTTGCGATTTGTTGGATCGTCCGCGCCCCACATGCCAACCTCGTCGCCGTAATAAACCATCGGCGCACCGACATAGACCATCTGAACGAGGGCGATCAAACGCGCTTTGCGATATTCCTCCGACGAAGGCTTTCCCCCGAGATATGCGGGGTTTTCCTGTTCACGGTTGCCCTTGTCATACTGCGAATCTGGATGTCGCATCTTGGAAGCAATCCGGTCCGTGTCGTGACTATCAACAAGATTCTGAAGAACATACGTCGACTCTGCTGGATATGCGCGGCGTAACTCCGCCAACCGTCGATCCATTTCGCTCACATTGATCTTGTGGTTGCGATCGCGAATCCACTGAATGATTGTCTCTGCGAATGGATAATTCATAACCGCATCAAACGAACGACCATCAAGCCATTGATCTGCACGTTTCCAGATTTCTCCCACGATGTATGCATCGGGATTCATGGATTTCACAAGCGCCCGCCACTCAAACCAGAATGGCATCGCGACTTCATTTGGAACATCAAGTCGCCATCCATCAATTCCATCCGAAGGATCACCGTCGCCATTTGGATCCATCCATCTGCGTGTCACATTGAAGATGTGCTGCTTGACTTCCTCACTGGTAAATCCCTGATCATTCTTGCGAAAGACTGGCAATTCCAAGAAGCCTGCCCATCCGTCATATTCAAATGGTTCCCAAGATCGAATACTGAACCAATCTTTGTATGCACTGCCTTCATGCTTCGCTTGCACATCACGAAATGCAGGATGCGTCGTGCCGACATGATTGAAGACGCCATCAAGAATGACACGAATTCCAAGCTTTTTTGCCTCTTTGAGCACCTCAAGAAAGAGCAGATCGGTTGGGGTCCATGTCCATGTCTTGGGGTCGAGAAGATTTTCAACCGCTTCGGCTTTGGCATAATCGCCTTGTGTTCCAAACGATTCATCGACATGCACAAAATTTGTCGCATTATATTTGTGATGGCTTGGCGCTTGAAAGATCGGATTTAGATAGATCGCGTTGATTCCAAGTTCCTTCAGATATCCAAGCTTGTCGCGAAGACCTGCGAGATCTCCACCATAATGACGCGAGAAGACATCCCACTTGTAAAAAGTATTTCCGTTTTGACCTTCCCAAGGACTCGCCCCATACCACTCGCTGCGCCAAGGTCGACAGGGCTGAGGATCATTCTTCGAATCTCCGTCACGGAAACGCTCGAGCATGATCTGATACCAGACTGCATCCTTCGCCCATTCAGGCGTGCGGAACATTGCATCGGATGATGTCGTCAGAGAATAAATTCGTTCATCACTCAATCGGGTTGCTCCATCAAAGAACAGAAATGTATATGCAATAGGATGAGATGGGGGCGCGACAGCAACTTCCCACCAAGAAAACATTTCATCCGATCCGGAGTCGATCATCCTGTCATGTCGCCCATCCTCAGATACGAATTCGACATCCTCAACATCATCTCGCAAGGTGCGAACACGCAAGAGCAATTTCCCATCCGGAAGTCGCTGTAAGAATGATGCACGCGCTGGATCGTGGAGAATTCCACCTCCTTCGATCTTTCCATCGCCACGCAGCGTTCGCACTGCACCAAGATTTGCTTGTGCGCCAAGTCGAACCACGCTGTTGTTTCCCCCTTGGCCATCACTGATGACTTGATCGTTGCGCGGATCCGACTGCCATTGATCGCCATCCGAGACGAATTTGTATTGCTGTTGGCCTGCCGGCATTTGCACCGTGACCCGCCACACACCGTCATCGCCACGCGACATCACTGTCGCCTGCGTGTTCCATCCATTGAACTCGCCGGCAAGATTGACTCGCTGCCACGGCTTTGTTGATTGAAAACTGAATTGACATTCGAATGTTCCATCTCCAAGTGGTCGCACTTCGACAGATGGCGGCTTGGAAAATTGGTTCGCGTTTACAGAACTCGTAATCTTTGCTTCAGGCGGGGGCCACGGAGTGGGTAGATTCGATTTCGACTGCTGAAGAATTGACGCAATGCACAGACTCGAAATCAAGAGCGTGCAAAGAACGAAAACAAAAAAGCTGCGATAGCGACACTGAAACATAATCATGATGTTATAGATCAAGAGCCGAAACACCTCTAAGATGATCCCCAATTCACTCGTCGAAACTATGCTTGCGTCTGCATGCTTCAAACCAGCGCCCGATTGATCCGAACACTGCTCGCCGTCATGGCTGCACTCTTTGTGATCTGGGCATTCGTGACTGTTGCGGTGCGAGAAGCGCGACGATTTTGGAAGGATGACAACCGCACAGAAATCGTGGTGATGCATTGGTCTGGCGAAGGAGGCCAAGAAGAAGACCAAATCGTAGAGGACGCTCTTCGCCAATTCGAGCATGAAAACCCCACGCTTCGCGTTCGCAGAATCAATCCTGGCGATGCGGGCAGTTTTTATACAAAACTGCAAACGATGATGGCGTCTGGAGATCCTCCCGATGTTTTCTATGTTGGTTCGGAGCGATTGCCAGCATTTGTTTCACTTGGATTGCTTGCGCCACTCGATGACTTCCTGAAGCGTGATTCGCAGCTGAATGTGAAAGATCGAATCATTCTTGAAGACTTCTATCCCGCGACTGTGAAGGCGTTTCAATATGACGGAATCCAAAGCGGAGAAGGTGCGATTTATGGAATTCCAAAAGACTTCACCACCGTTGGTTTCTATTGGAACAAAGATCTTTTCGCTCGCGCTGGTCTTGCGCCACCATCGCAGAATTGGACATGGGATGAATTTATCGCCGACGCTCGTGCGATCGGCAAACTGCCCGATTGCACTGGTGCAGAATTTGTGACATGGCCTGCGATGATTCGCGCATATCTGATGACCGAGGGAGTTGATGTCAAGGGAAGTTCATTCGATGAACCAACAACATCCAATCCAGAAGTTTTCAATGCACTGGATCGACTTCGCTCATGGCGGCACGACGAAAGCCATACGCTGACAAGTGGCAAGAGCAAGATTGCAAGTGGCTCGAGCGTTTTTCTGACTGGAAAAATTGGACTTGCTGGACCATTCGGTCGCTGGGTCGTACCGAGTTATCGCAAGATTGCACCTAGAAACCAAGGTGGATTTGAGTGGGACTTCGCTCCCTTGCCGCGCGGCAAAGTCGACAGCAATATTGTCCTGACTGTCTCGTGGTCAATCTCAAATCAAAGCAAGCATCCGCAAGAAGCGTGGTCGCTTGTTCGATTTCTCTCTGGCGAACCAACCCAGCGTGCGCTTGCCCGACTTGGACTTGCGATACCAACAATTCGCTCTGCGGCGAAAAGTGAATCGTTCAACGATCCAAATCAAGAACCTGCGAATGACGCTGGCTTTCTGACTGCGGCAGATCATGCGCGTATCGTTGATTGGCCCACAAATCCGCAGTTCGAGGCGCTCTTAGGATCGCGTCTGGATCAAGGGCTCAAGACTGGCGATCTTCCGCTGACACAAGCGATTACAAACTTCGAGCGCGACTGGCGAGTGGAATCGCAAAGCCCGCTTCGCAGTGATTCTTTTCCCGCGATGCCATGGACCGCACTCGGGTGGATCGTACTGCTCGCATCACTTGCAGGACTCGCCGTGTGGATTGCGATTCTTCGCCGCGGAAATCTTCCCGCGCATCAGCGATCGGAAGAACGCGCAGGATATTTTCTCGCATCACCGTGGATTGTTGGATTCGCCCTGTTTATGGCATTTCCAATTGTCATGAGCTTGGCTCTGGCATTCGCCCGCTGGAAAGGAGTCTCGCCGCTCAGTTCCGCAGAATTTGCAGGCACTGCGAATTTCCAACAACTTTTTCAATTTGACCAACGCTTTCGCACCAGTCTTGTCGTCACTGCCTATTACGCAATTCTCGCAGTTCCTGCGGGGCAAATCCTCGCGCTGCTCGCGGCTCTGTTGATGAATGCGCGTGTGCGTGGCATCCATCTCTTTCGTGCGGCGTGGTATTTGCCAAGCGTGCTCGCTGGTGTTGGTGTCGCGGTTCTTTGGCGGTGGATCTTTGATTCGGATGGCGGACTGATGAATGCGGCGTTGCAACCGCTGCTCACGCCACTCGGCCTAACTGCGCCTGAGTGGTTCGGACAAGACGCCGCGATATGGGGAGCGCCAGCATTTGCGTTGATGAGCCTCTGGTTTGTCGGCGGCACGATGATTGTTTTTCTCGCAGGCCTTCAGCAGATTCCAATCGAACTCTATGAAGCTGCATCAATCGATGGCTCTGGACGATTGAGACAATTTTGGTCGATCACTCTGCCGATGCTCTCGCCGATCATCCTCTTCAACGCAATCATGGCGATCATCGCAAGCTTCCAAGTTTTCACCCAAGCATTCGTGATGACTGGCGGCGAGCCTGGTGATCTCACGCGATTTTATGTTCTTTATTTGTATAACCAAGGATTCGAGTTTTATGAAATGGGATACGCCAGTGCAATGGCATGGATTTTATTGTTGGTCGTGCTTGCACTCACCGTGATTGTTTTACGCACGAGCAATCGATGGGTGCATACCGAAGGACAGAAGTCATGAACCGAACTCGTTGGAAAATCTGCCAGTACACAATCCTGCTTGCTGGCGCGTCAATATTGCTTCTACCGTTGTGGTGGATGCTGGTCGTGAGCCTCGAAACTCCAGAACGTGCGGGTGCTGCAATCACAGGTGGAACCGGTCTCTCGCTTTGGCCACCATCGCCACAGTGGGGCAACTATCCACAAGCACTGAGCGAAATGGGTTCGGTGCCGTGGCAGGGATTTCTCAACGCACTTGCGAATTCGATCGTCGTCACTGTGCTTGTAGTGATCGGCACTGTGCTTTCAAGCAGTCTCGTCGGTTTCGCATTCGCACGCATTCGCTTCCGCGGCAGTCGTGGACTTTTTCTTTTGATGCTCTCAACAATGATGTTGCCTGGACAAGTGACGATCATTCCTCTCTTCTTACTCTTCCGCAATCTTGGCTGGATTGACTCTCTCCTGCCTTTGATCGTGCCGGCGTTCTTTGGCAACGCATTCTTCATTTTCATGTACCGCCAATTTATTGCGCAAATCCCCGAGAGTTTGCTCGAAGCGGCGAAGGTCGATGGATACACATTGCTCGGCATCTGGTGGCGAATTATTCTGCCACTCTGCCGTCCTGTCACTGCGATTTGCGCGGTCTTCACCTTCATCTATGTCTGGAATGACTTTATGGGTCCACTGATCTATCTGCACTCCGACGAGCAAGCGACGCTTGCTGTTGCGCTCAATTCATTTCGAAATCAATATGGCGGACTCGAGGACGTGCACCTATTGATGGCGGCAAGTCTCGTCACAATGATCCCGTGCATCCTGCTCTTTAGCGCATCACAGCGTCACTTTATCGAAGGGCTCGCTCGCGGCGCAGTCAAGGGATAGCGCGAACAATCCCGCGCCAGACAAGGACGATGTCGCCAAACGAATTATTGCGAACGAACCGGCTGGTTGTAATTTGCACGCAGCCACTGCACCGCATTTTCGGCGTTCTGTCCCTTCACGGTCAACATACCGCTTTGAGACATCAGCGCATCGACCTCTGCTTTCAATGCATTGAAATCCGACTTGTAATCTGAATTGCTTATCGTCAATGGATTTGCTTGAAGTTCACTCACCATCTTCTTCGCATAGGAAGTTGCGTCACTCGCCTGCCGATACAACTGCAAGACCAAGGTCCATGCGTCGATCGCAGTGTCGGAATTCTTACGCCATGAAAACGTGCCTCCAGAACTTGATCCCCAACCACCTCTGCCCCAACGCCGCGAATAGGAACCCTGAAATTGCTGGCGACGCGGATCCGCTTCACGAGCGATTTCTTCTGCTTCGATCATTGCGCCAGTCAAATTGCGCGCGGTCTTGATTGCAGTGAATCCATCTTTAAGTGTGAAATGCCACTTATCTAAATCCTTGCGCTTCGAAGTCTGAATCTCCTGCACGATTTTCTCGCCTACACCAACTTGGACCTGCCAACTCTTGACACCGAGTGCCGCTCCGATTTGATCAAGGCCCCCTGTCACGCTGCAAGCAATTCCTGCAGTCACCATTTGCGCTCCAGTCATTCCAGTGACCGAATCTTTTCCGCTACTCAATTGAACTGACTCGACACCTGAAGGCGCGCTTTCGCCGGCTTCTGGACAACCATCACTTCCCCGCCATAGAAAAAGATCTACTGTTGGATCGAGGAGACCTTTCAAGACAGACTTCAAATATGGACGGTCCGATGCGCGAGATGTAATCAAGGAAAGATTTGTTCGAATCTGATCTGAGATATTCGCTTCTGCTAAATCTGTTCCAGGCGCCCAGTCCATAACGATCTCATCCGCAGATGGGTTGAGAACCATCAAATAATCGCAGAACACTGGTAAGACAGCGCCAGGACCTCGAGCAGAACCAAACACACCGATGACAGGCATTATCTTTCGAATTCTTATGATTTGATCTACGAGAATGGCAGTATCTGCCTGCGTTCCACCAGTGATATCGAATTGAATCACAAGCGCATTCACGCGGCGCGATGCTGGGGAACCTTTAATGAATACTTCAAGCGCTTCTGTAATAGTGGCGTCACCAATCTCGCCTATGAGAGGAAGAATTGCATAACGCAATGTTGTTGACAGCTTGCGATCGCGTGGACACTTTGATGTCGGCGGCACTGCTTCCATTGGACCGTCAGGTGCGACGACTTCCGCTGGCGGTACGGTGGTTGGCGACTGCGCATCGGAAGTTTGCGATT
>JBEELA010000286.1:0-2686 GCA_041168365.1 Planctomycetota bacterium | reverse complement strand
CAACCTATGTCTATGTTGCTTCAAGCGGAATCCCTTCATATTCCATTGGACCGTGGCCAAACAATCCTGGTTCGCCAATCGCTCAGAACTGGTCCTTTCGATTGCCGAGGAATCCTGTGCCTGCAACAACACCGACGGCTGTTGGAGGTGGACACATCGGCGTGTACGTCAACGGTGTCACATTCTTCAATCCAGGTGATGCGCGCTCGTATAACAATATGAATATCTGGCGTCAGAACGCGATGTTCTTCGAAGTCAACGGTTTTGATTCTGCGCTTGGGCATCCCGCAGGTACTGAATATCACCATCATCAAAGAACTCCTCAACTTTTTGGCGGAGATCCGACGCATCACTCACCGATTCTTGCTTATGCCTTTGATGGGTTTCCTGTCTACGGTTCATTTGGATTTGCAAACGCAGATGGAACTGGCGGTGTTGTGAAAATAACGAGTAGCTATCGAACTCGAAACATCACACAGCGCACATCGCTTCCAAACGGAACTCAATTGACCCCAGCACAGTATGGCCCTGTAGTTTCGACAACCGCTCCAATCGGTTGCTACATCGAAGACCACGAATATGTAGCTGGCCTTGGAAAGTTAGACTCGAGCAATGCCAGATTCTGCATCACACCTGATTATCCCAACGGAACATATGCATACTTCTCTCCAGTGAATGAGAGCGGCATCAGCGTCTATCCGTACATGATCGGTCCGACATACCGTGGCGTTCTCGTTACTGGAAACACTGGCCCAGGAAGTGGGCATAACACTCCCACCGAAACAGTCGTCACATTTTGCTGCACACCATGCGAAGCCGACACGGATCTCAACCGAATCGTTGATGGTGTTGACCTTGCAAATGTTCTTTCGAGATGGGGAGGCGGCGGCGGGATGGGTGACATCAATCGCGACGGAATCGTCGATGCTGCTGATCTGACAGTTCTACTTGCTGGGTGGGGAAGTTGTTCCTGAAAAGTCCAACACGGCGGTAATTTGCCCGTGTTGAATCGCAATCTGATCAATTCGACAGCGCTCTCTCTGCTTTGCGGCTTTGCGAATTCGTTGCACGCAAGCGATAGCGATCTGCAAGACCCAATCGAAATCGTGAAAACTATTGTTGCAACAAATTGCATTCGCTGTCATGCTGGAAAAGGACCTGGACCATTTGCGCTCCTGACCGATGGGGACCTTGCTCGACATGGACCCACCATGGTCGCCGCTGTTGAATCTGGATTGATGCCGCCTTGGCTGCCCATTGGAGAGCGAGGAATTTTTCGAGATGATTGCAGGTTGTCTGCCAATGAGATCGCTGCATTTACTTTGTGGAAGACACAGGGATTCCCGATAAAGAAAAATGCGTCGGAGAAAATGACTCCTGTGATTCCAGAGATCACAGCATCAATCTCAGTTGATGTCGCACGAGATTGGATTCCGAATCCTGAAGACCCAGAATCATTGCGCTCGTTCGCGTCTGCGATTGGAAATGAGAAACCACTTCACATTCGAGGATGGAAGATCATTCGCGACTCACCAACGCTTACCGTGCGTTACAACATGTTGACATGTGATGGACCAGGAGCGCTTGCGCTTGACGAGTCGGATCCCGGCCCAGGGTTCTTTGGGCTGGGCGATCGGCAGAATAAAATCAGCGGCGGCGCAGGTGCGATTGGTGTTGATAGCGAGTTTCAACTTCCAGCAGGATTTGCCTTCGCACTGCCGGCCAAGGCGACGCTCGTTACAGAAGTTCTCTCAAGCGGTCGAGGGCGACCAGAATCCGCAGGCGCAATTTTTCAAATAATCCCTGCACTTGAAACTGATCGCATCGTCAAGGATTTTGCTGTCATTCCAGATCGAAGTGCGCCAGCACAACGCGTGAATAATATTGTTTCAGTCACCACAGAAGCGTTGAGTGAGCCACTCGATCTCATCGCCATCATTGTCCGCCCCGATATGCGCGCAAGGAGTGTTGAGATTCACGTCATTTCAGAAATAGGCGAAAAGAAAATACTGCTCAACATCCCCCGCTATTTGTCCATCTTAGATCGTGGATATGTAATGGAAAAACCAATGTTACTTGAAGCGGGCGACCGAATTTACTTCGCTGTGAAATATGACGATGATGCGCGGGCGCGTCGCTCAGCTCCAGTTGCAGTCCTGTTGACTGCAGTTCCAATTGTGGACAATGCGTCCGTCGCTGGCACGCCTATTCAACCTGTCGCGCCGACTTCGATCGAGAAATTTTGCGAAGGCGCCGCTGCAAAATCAATTGGCATCGAGATGCTGCCCATGGATTCAAGCAGCGCGTTTCGTTTGGCGAAAACAGAAATCACTCAGAAGCAGTTCGCTGCAATTCTGAAAAGAAATCCGACTGCGTTCGCTGTGGTCGATCAAAACCTCGAACGACCCGCGGACTCGATCTCTTGGTACGACGCCGCCGAGTTCTGCAACGCCCTTTCCCAAATTGAAGGATTACAACCCAGATATTTGCTGCACGGAATTGTGCGAGACTCGCAAGGTTGCATCACCAGCGCACGCCCCGAAATCACCACCAGTCACGGCTATCGTTTGCCCAGCGAATCCGAGTGGTTGCAAGCATCATGCAGGAAAACAAATGTGCTTTCAATCGACCCCGCAACAATCGAGCGCAGCGCGTGGTTGACTCCGTGGGCGAACAATATCTCCCA
>JBEELA010000285.1:0-2827 GCA_041168365.1 Planctomycetota bacterium | reverse complement strand
TCGGTGCAGCAGCGGTCGGTGAAGCTGCGGTCGGTGAGGCAGCTGGCGACTGTGCATGGGTCGACAGCGAGATTGAAAATACAAGGCATAAAATAGCAAACGTGATTTTGGTGTTCATAAGGTTCCTGAAAATGGAAATTTAGCGACCGTCGAGGCGATAGAATCCGCGGGGGTTAATCATGAAATAGCAGTCATATGGCTCGAGCGGTGGCAACGAAACATATGGCTTGCCCTGTTCATCAGACTTTTCTGCGGACATCCACCAACTGCCTGATCCTGAAGGAGCTGGCTTACTGCGCACGCCCTCTTCACGAATTTCATTCACGATGTGATCAATCCACTTGAGTTCGAGTGCCTTGTCTGCAAATTCATCCCAGTCACCACTCTTCTTTGCCGCATACATCTTGGCCTTGAATTGCTCGAGAGTGATTCCCATCTTCTTTGCAATCGGTACAGCAAGGCGCCGTTCCCACTCCTGCATCGTCGCAATTTCTTGTTCCATATTGGTCATGTTTCCACTTGCGCCACCCGACATTTGATGGTGAAGAATGATTGCGTTGGGATAGGCATAACTATGTGGAGCAAGTGTTGCGATAGTCGCAGCCATCGATGCCGCAAAACTCTTGACAACAACATGGACAGGAGCGTCACTCGTCTCGATTGCCTTGAGAATGCGGTATCCAGCCATCACACTGCCACCTGGTGAATTGTTGATCACCACAAAGATTGGCATTGCTTGATTTTGGTTATTGAAGTAATCAATCTGAGCACAGACGAAATCGGCGGTGCCAGAGACGATTGGGCCATTCATTTCAATCCTGCGATCACTCACCGTCAAGACTCCATCCTTAAATGGCTCCATTGTGTATGTCACTGGCTTGTTGACTTCGTCGCGCCACTTATCTTCCAAGTCGCGATTCTGAATCTGTGCGCCCAAAGTTGCCGCTGCAGCGGTTGCACGCAATTGTTCATCAACCAACTTGGACTGCTCCGATTTACGCTTTTCCGCTGCGAGCGCGTTTTCAGCAGAAAGCTGCTCGATTTGACGCTTCAAAGCACCGACCGAGGTCTTCGTCTTCATATCAAGCACCGCCTCTGCGACGGCGGTTCGTTCTAATTCAATTTTGCTCTTTGATAACTCCACTTGCAATTTGGTGGCTTCGACATCAAGTCCCTGTTTCATACGAATCTGTTCCGCGGACAAGCCAGAGAGTTCGTCGCCGAGTTGAGCATCGCGCAACTTCTGCGCACGTTGCAGCGTCTCGATCTTGGATCGATCTGGTGCAGATGCACTCGTCTCCTTCGCATTCAATAGCGCAAGTTCTGCCTCCAGCTTTCCTTTTTCCAACATCACTTGTTGAAGCGCTTGCGCTTGCTTCTGCTCGGCAAGTTGACCTTCCGTTCGCAGTCGATCAATTTCTGCCTTGAGGGATGCAAGTTCCGCCGCCAACTTTTCATTTCGAATCTCAGCCTCTGTTCGAAGTTCTTTCAATTCTGTCTTTTGTTCGCTCGCCTGAGCAGCAGCGCCGGCTTGAGCTGGAGCTTGTGCTGGAACTTCAGCAGTCGCACCAGTTGCGCAAAGTAATGCGCTCACCAAAGAGAGCGTGGAAATGAATGAGAGTTTCTTGATTTGCATAGAGTTCGTTTTCTTTCAATAAAAGTTGATGAATCACCGTCAAAAAGAAGTCATTGAAGTTTACACATGAAATGGTGACAGCAAGAAGCATGTTTTTGTCGTGCTTTTCATCCAAACTTCTCTCATTCCTTATCTCATTCCCTTATCTCAGTCCTTAGACGCCTGAACACAATCTGAACTAAATACAACGCTCACACTGAAAGGCGTTGCGGTCGATACTCTTGGATTTAAATGCAAACCAACTCACGACTGGGAATTTTTGCGTCGCTCGTTCTTCTGCAACTGTGCGCTTTGCCTGGATGCAAGAAAGCAGAAAAAATTGCCCCAGCCGAGACCATCGCCCCCGTCGCGACAGTCCAACCAACAATCGCACCCGTCGTTGACAACTCAATGACACCTGAAGCGTTTCTGCAATCAACGGCAACAAGTGATCTGTTTGAAATCAAGATGGGCAAACTTGCAATGCAAATTGCCGAAGCGCAAAGCGTGAGAGACTTTGGCCAGCGTATGGCGGCAAACCATACTGCGATTCAAGTCATCATTTCCAAGATTGCCAAAGAACAATCTTTTACTTTGCCCACAAGTATGACTGCTGATGACTCGGCGACTGTCGAACGATTCTCGGCGATGCAAGGAGTGGCGTTTGATAAGGCGTACATGACTCTGATGGCAGAGATTCATCCAAAGGCTCTCGCTTTGTTTCGATGGCAATATGAAAACTGCACAGATATTGCTGTGAAGCCATTTGCAGTTCAGACCATGCCAATTATCGGGACTCATGTGCGAGTTTCAGAGCAACTCAACGCGGAAGTAAACAAAGAAGAATTGCGAATTGCCGCTGAGTTAAAGGCCGCAGAATTGAAAGCCGCGGAACAGCGCAAAGCGGATGCAGCTGCGGCGATTACAGCAGCGAATGCTGCGACCATGGCGAAGAATGCAGGGTCGAAGAAATCGAAGAAGGCAGCTCCGCCAGTCCCGCCAACCCAGTAATGTTTCATACGCCTCAGCGCTTCAGCGCTTTCTAGAAAATGCAGAATGAAAAACCCCTGTCTATGCAAAGACAGGGGTTTGAACTGTTTTCTAACAAACTCGCTCTACAGAAACAATCCGTTCATCACGGCGTGCCTGTTGGCAATGGCATTGCTTCGATTGCACACTCGGATGCAGTGTTGAAATATCCAGCGGTATACG
>JBEELA010000284.1:0-6101 GCA_041168365.1 Planctomycetota bacterium | reverse complement strand
TGCAATAGTTCCAGATTCTCCACGGCATTTTCCCCAGCATTTTCTACTGCTTTAATTGTGTCATTTAACTCCGCTGGATTTATAGAAGGCGCAACCGAGCGTGCCATCGCAAGCCGCGCAGTTCGTATGGGATTTTCAACAATCGCATTTCGCGCCGAACGACTCAGTCGAACTATTGACTCACTCTGCGCGGCAAATTGAGATCGAAGCGATAAACGAATTGATCCATCTTTATCAATTTTCGCCAAAGCGCTCTCTGCGGAAAAATCTAACGGTTTGATGTCAATTCCTGCTGTTGCTAGAAACAGTTTGTCGCGGCGAAGATTCACCCAGTGATGAAATCTATGGGCTGCTTGCTGGTCCGAATCACTACGCATCGCTGAGTTGATTCCACTGGTCAACTGCGCATCCGCAGCATCACATTCCGCCAGTTGACTCTCAATTCGATTCTGAAATTGAGTCGCGGCGTTCAATTCCAACGGGGACATCAAGAATGGAAAGACGGCGGCAGTGTCATCGCTGGGCGTTTGCCGCAGAACAAGCTTGATATATCCCTCAATTGCAGGATTCGCAAGTTCAATGCCGGCATCGGAAGCACCAAAGATGCGCAAGCGTTCGCGGCATTCACTGCTGGAAATTGGTGCGCGAAAGTCACTCCGTGGAGCGCTTTGTGCATGGCTTGGCGCAAAAATCAACAGGATAATTCCGGCTGCGTTGAGTGAAAAATAGCCTGCTGAAAGCGTTCGAACCCACTGAAGGATTCCCAAATGGTTCAGATTGATCATGAAAAAATGTTAACACTGCTTGAGCGTGTTTCATAAAAAAACTCTTTTTTTCATTTTGCAAATCAAGCGATTCTGGCTGCGATTTCAGTCGATAAACGAACCCATTTCAGTTGGATTATCTCCAACATAAACCTGAACATCGCCTTCTGCTGTCCGAAGCACCACGAGATTTGATCCCTTATTCAAGATTCCATAGTTGGAGTTGCTGTCGTTGCGAGCATCAGTCGCCAACCAAGAACCTTTTCGCACGCGCACTTGCACTTCGCCATTGATCGCCTCCAACTGATATGCGCCCGCGCTGCGCGGCGGCACGCGCCAATCAATTGATCCTTCTTTATTGAGAACTGTTGATGGGAGACGAATCGGAGTGTTCGTTGCGACTCGTACATCGCCTTTCGTTGTTTCGATGTCGACACCATCCTCAAAATCGGTCGCCATTACATGGCCTCGATTTGTTCGCACAATGACCACGCCCAGACGCGGAACTGCAATGTCGATATCAATTGCTTGAAACCATGGCTTGGCATTATTCGTTGTCGCATTGATTACGAGTGCTTTGCGATCACCTCGATCAACTACTTCATATGTCAAATGAATGTCGCTGAGAGAATCTTCAAGTTCTGAACGCTCTCCCATTTCGCTCGTCGCTCGACGAACGAGATCCATTGTTCCGCCTTCCGATTTGCCAGTTGAATGAATGATGACATCGCCGGCGAAATTATCGATCTCAACATCCATCACGCCACTCATTGGAATATCAACAGAGTTGCTCCGATGTACTTCCCCTCCAGCGGTCTTGTTCCAAGCGCGAACGGCACCATATGCAAGCCCTGGTCGAGGATGCGCAGTACAACCACTTGCAATCGCGATCCCGCAAGCCATGCCGGCAATCACGATGATGAATCCAAGTGGCTTCATATATAGAGCGTTCGATTTCACGAAAGCAGTCTAACGCTCACGCGCCCACCATAGGATGGTGATGTGCTTTCCATGCTCGCAATGCTTTTCGCTTCTTCGCTGATCACCATCGTGTCCGCGCAGGCACCGCCGCCCGTAAAATCGACGGATCCGTCTCTGCCCCAATCCGAAATTCAGCGAATTCCCCCGTCAATTCCTGAAACTCCAAAGGCGCAACCAGAGCGAGTCGACAAAGTCCATCGGATCGCCCCAGCGCAAGCGGGAGTCGCGCTGCCGATGGACACAATCACCGTCACGCTGCCAATTGAGAAGGCAGACCTTCTAGATCCCAAGGCAAAGTCTGGTCGATTAATCCTTTTCTTTCGCGATGTAGATAGTCGAACTCAAGGCGAACCTTTGGATGGTCCATTCTTCGAAGATCCTCAGCCAATTGGATCTGTGGAGGTCGATGCGATCAAGCCAGGCATCCCGATCACTCTTGCGGAGTCCAGTTTGTGGTGGCCAGGTGGCAGCGAACTTTTCGAAGGCAGATACGAAGTTCAGGCCGTGTTGGATGTGAACATTGATGAGAGAGGGCACCTCGCTGCTGGAAATCTTGTGTCGAAGGTCGTCACCGTTGATTTAACTCGTGATGCGGCAGAAGTGATCGCATTGGAACTCACGGATAAAATTCTTCCTCTGGTTCTTCCAGATTTGAAAAATGTGGAGTGGATCGATTTGCCAAGCGCGCTTCTTTCCAAGTTCGCTGGTCGAGCTGTGACTCACCGAGCCGGCGTAATTTTCCCCGCGGAGTATCACAATATCAAAGCAAAGCGTAGGATTTGGCCGACGATTTATGTCATTCCTGGATTTGGAGGTCGATGGACCGAAGCAGCAGATTTGGCGCGCAAGATCAATCTCGCAGGAGTTTCACAGCTATGGCCGCAGGCCGTTTATGTGATTCTTGATCCTGAAAGTCCACTAGGCCATCATGGTTTCGTAGATAGCGCATTGAATGGTCCGCGCGGTTTTGCGCTGGTCTCCGAACTCATTCCATATTTACAAGAGCGCTTTCGATTGATTCGAGATCCATCCGCCCGCGTGCTCACAGGTCATTCATCTGGGGCATGGTCGAGTATTTGGCTTGCGTTGAATTATCCCCAAACATTCGGTGCGGCATTCGCAAGTTCTCCTGACCCACTGGACTTCCATGCTTTTCAAATGAACGATCTTTATCGCGATGAAAATCTCTTCGTCGGCGAGGATGGAATCGAGCATCCGAGTTTTCGAGAACCTATTGGGCCAGGGCACGAATTTGTGCCGATGCTGGTTCGAGAAGAGATTCAAATGGAGCGCGCCATTTCTCCCAACGGAACTTCCGGCGAGCAGTGGGATTCTTGGGCGGCGATGTTCAGCCCTGCTGCTGAATTGGAGCGCAAGCCACGCCGACTTTGCAACCCGATGACAGGAGTCATCGACCCAGTGACCGTTGAAGCGTGGAGTCGTTTTGATATTGCTCGCCGCATTTCGAAGGACTGGGATGGATGGGGAAAATTGTTCATCGAGCGGGTGCGTGTGATTGTTGGTGAGCGCGATTCTTTCTATCTCGAGCGAGCAGCGATTCGGTTGCGGGATGCAATCGCCGCACACGCACGAGAACAAGCTGCTGCGGGAAAGGATTTTCCGACTGGTCCTGGTTACATCGAAATTGTTCCAGGAGCCACGCACGATTCTGTTTTTCCAATCGCACAATTCAAGTTCAACGGAGAGATCCGCGAATTTTTTCGCCGCGCGGGTCATTAGGACTGATTGCAATTCGACGCTACTCTGATTGTTCGCATGCGTGAAGTTCAAGACATCTGGTTTCGAAGGGCGAAAGAAGAAGGCTATCGCGCCCGGAGTGCCTTCAAATTGATTCAGATCGACGATCGTCGAAAAATTCTACGTCGTGGCGATCGTGTGCTCGATGTTGGTGCAGCGCCAGGATCGTGGACTCAAGTTGCTGCAGCGCGTGTTGGCCCAACTGGATTTGTTTGCTCATTTGATTTGAAAGCAATTGATCCAAAGGGATTTCCGAGTCACGTCCGCGTGATGCAAGAAGATCTGAATAATCTCGACGCAGATTCTTTCGACGGGGAGTTGTTCAATGTTGTCATCAGTGACATTGGTCCAGATACATCGGGCGATTCATCTGGTGACAGCATTCGATCGGTCGCTCTCTGCAACACACTGCTTGATCGCTTGCCAGTCTGGCTGAAGAAAGGCGGGCATGTGTTGATGAAGGTCTACGAAGGTGCGGATTACCCCGAACTCTTGCGTCGCACCGAAAAATTGTTTCGCGAAGTGAAGGGAGTGAAACCAGAATCTTCGCGGCGCGAAAGTGTCGAGATGTTTATTGTGGGACAGGATTATCGCGGCGAGAAGATCGAGCAACCGCGCCAAGCAGAAGCCAAAAAACGTGGCTGGGGATTATGAGCGATTTCGGGCCCGACTTTATCGCGCCGCGCTCGGCGTAAGCACCGACAATCTGCGAGCGACTTCTTCGACATTTGCGCGGGAATTGAAAGCGCTGATTCGAATGAATCCTTCGCCGCACTTTCCAAATCCTGCACCAGGTGTCGTGACAACTTGCGCTTCACGCAACAAGAGATCAAATGTTTCCCATGATCCAATTCCAGCGGGGCATGTCATCCAAACATACGGAGAATTTGCGGCGCCATATGTCTTCAGCCCAAGTGCTTCACACGCTGCCGAAAGCAACTTGGCGTTGGCAATATAAAAATCTGTCAACGCGCGAGTTTGTTGGCGACCTTCAGGTGAATAGAGTGCCGCCGTTGCGCACTGCACAGGCCAGGAAACTCCGTTGGAACATGTTGCCCACCGTCGCATCCAAAGTCCATGAAGTGAGACGCGAGTCCCATCGTTCGATGCTCCGTGCAGTGTTTTGGGTACTACGGTGTATCCGCAGCGCACGCCAGTGAATCCACCAACCTTCGAAAACGATCGGAACTCAATCGCGCATTCATTGGCGCCATCAATTTCATAAATCGAATGGGGAATTCCATCTTCACGAATGAACGCTTCATATGCGGCATCAAACAAAATCAGCGCGCCGTTTTCGCGGGCGTACTTCACCCAGCGAGTCAGGGCGGCACGATCAAGCACCACGCCTGTTGGATTGTTGGGCGAGCAGAGATAGATGACATCCACTTTTCCACTGGGTAATGCTGGAGAAAAATCATTCGCGGGCGTGCACGGCAAATATGTAAAACCTTCATATCCGCCGCTCGAAAGTGCAGCGCCAGAATTTCCATGCATCACATTCGTATCTGCATAAACGGGATAGACAGGATCCGTGATCGCAACTCGATTGCCGACGCCAAGGATTTCCAAGACCGCGCTTGCATCAGGCTTTGATCCATCACTGAGAAAAATTTCATCGTCTGCGATATCGCATCCACGAGAACGAAAATCTCCTTGCGCAATTGCTGTACGAACAAAGTCATATCCAGAAGGCGGGGGATAACCGCGAAAAGTTTCGTGCTTGGTCAAATCATCGATTGCTTTGCGCATTGCGTGCGCGGCGGCGGGCGGCAGAGGTTCTGTCACATCGCCGATACCGCAGCGAATGATGCGTGGCGCAACGGCGGGATTCTCTTTCGCATACGTCGCAACTCGCCGCGCGATTTCTGGGAAGAGATATCCAGCAGAGAGCTTGAGATAGTTTTCGTTGATGTGGAACATAGTTTGAAAGATCCTTCTTTTAAACACCTTGCCGCTTGATGATTCGCATTGCGTGCGCAGGCGGAAAATTTGCGACAACCAAGCGTTTCGTCACGATGTGCGCCTTCGAGGTTGATTGTCGAAATGCTTCAAACCGGCGAATGTGATCGCGACCACTTGCGCCAATAAACGGACGCTTGATCGTTCGTACGCCCGCATATTCGAAGTATGTCATCTCCCCACCGTTGCGCATCAAAGCGAGAAGTTGGTCGAAGATCGACTGAGTCAGCGCAAGCGGAAAATTATTAAATGGCAATCCGCAGATCACGAAGTCATATCCGCCTTCAAGGGGCGCTTGCTCAATCGGCATCGCATGCAACTTGACGCGGATTGATGGGTGGTGCGCACGATAATCCTTCAGGAGTCGATGTTCGAGATGGGCACAGAAAACTTCGTTCACCTCGACAATGTCGAATGAATCGTGTCCGCGTAGCGCATCAAGGATTGCAGATGTGAAAGGACCCGTCCCTGGCCCAACTTCTAAAATCTTCTTCTCGCCCCGATGGTTTCGCAATGATCTCGTCATTGCCTTTGCAAGCGCCGGAGAACTCGGGAAGACAGAGCCTGTTTTTCGAATATCTAGAATGGCTTTATGGAATAACTTCAACATAATTTGGTAGAGAGTCTATCCGACCT
>JBEELA010000283.1:0-2870 GCA_041168365.1 Planctomycetota bacterium | reverse complement strand
AGGACTGCTGGACCAACTCTCAGCCGAATTTCATGCCACTGCTTGCGTGGTTGTGCCGTGGTTTCTCGACAATATGCCAAAGATGTACTTCCAGGACACCTCTCCTGAAGCACAGCGCGTGCACCTTCGATCGATCTTGGCTGCGAAAACTTCTGGCCGGCCAATCGATGTCACATTAAAAAGCGAAGATGGCCATTCGATCACTGCAATCCGCAGTGGCAATCGAGCTGGAGTTCTTGCAGACATCGTCCGCGACCTTCCAATGGATTCGTCACTTCGAGCTGCGAAGATTCACTCTTCAAAGGATGGCGAACTTGTCATCGATACTTTCGAGTTCGGAGAGCAAGAACCATACGACAAATCGAATGCCGCGCAAAATGCTGCGATTGAAACCACAATTGAATTTTCGCGATCGCATCACCCAAGCCTGCAAGCGGATGCATTTCGCAAGTTTCTGACTGGAAGTTCGGCTCGGTATTTAACGACGCTGACCCCCTTGCGCATGTGCCGTCACTTCGAACTCTTCCGACAGATTTCGGGCACGGATAAACCTATCGTCTCTCTCGAATCGGAAGATGATCCAACCACAAGTCGAATCACGATTGCAGTTTCGAACGCACGAACTCGGACAATGCTTGAACGCGCCGCACGAATTCTGATGCGACACAATGCCAGTATTACACGTGCACATTTGGACATCGTGCAGGATGCGCCATACGGATCAGTTACATTTGTGGGATTCATAGCCCAGTGGGCCGATCACACCAGAATTGACGCAAATGACCCACGTTGGGCAACCCTGCACAGTGAGATTATGCGCTTGAAATGGCTCGATTTCCGCGTAGTTGAATTGATTGGAAGGCGCCCAGAGTTCACACTTCCCCAAGGCGAATTGATTTCCGCCTTTGCAGATCTTGTTCGGCAGATGCTCGTGCCAACTGATGCTTTAGCGTTCAGCAGAGATCGGGTCACATCGACGATGGAATCGCGTTCTGCAATCACTTTGCCAATACTGGATCTTTTCACTTCGCGCTTCGACCCAACGAAACCACTTGCCGACGTCGAATTCAACGCACGCTCTGCGGCACTTCGAACCACGATCGATGCAATCAGCGACTCGGATGATGCGCGCGAAATTTTTTCTGCATTCCTGCGCGCGGTGCAAGCAGTGCTCCGCACCAATTTCTTTGTTGCAGATCGATTCTCCTTTTCCGTGCGGCTTGATCCTGCGTTGCTCGTTGGTCCGACTCGACCCGAATTGCCATTCGGTGTCTTCTTCGTCTATGGACGAGGCTTTCACGGTTTTCATGTTCGCTTCAAAGAAATTGCACGCGGTGGACTTCGTGTCGTGAAGCCTGCAAATGCAGTGCTCTTTGACCGCGAATCTGAGCGACTCTTCGACGAAGTCTATGGCCTTGCCTTCGCCCAACAACTGAAAAACAAGGACATTCCAGAAGGCGGCGCAAAAGCCGCAATCGTGCTCGAACCACCCGCAGAAACGAATCGCTGCGTGAAAGCTTTCGTGGATGGGATACTTGATCTGATCACCCCCGACCCTGCGACGCGCTCTCGAATTGTTGATCACTTGGGGCGCGAGGAATTTATTTTCTTGGGACCAGATGAAAACATAACCCCAATGCACATCGACTGGATTGTGGCGCATGCAGCAGCACGAAAGTATCCACTTGCCAATGCGTTCATGAGTTCCAAACCAAATGGCGGAATCAATCACAAGGAATATGGCGTCACCAGCGAAGGGGTGAATGTGTTTTTGCGTATTGCGCTTTTGTCACAAGGGATCGACCCCACGAAGCAGCGCTTCACTGTCAAGATCACTGGAGGACCCGATGGCGATGTTGCAGGCAACATGATGCGCATTCTTCACCGTGACTATGGTGCAAACGCATGCATCGTGGGTGTTGCGGACGGCAGCGGAGTTGGAGAAGATCCGCAAGGACTCGATCATGCAGAACTTGAACGACTCTTTGTTGCGGGTTTGGCGATTTCCCATTTCAATCCAAAGTCTCTTTCCGCAAATGGACGTGTGGTCAAAGCCGATACGCCAGAAGGCGTTCAACTGCGAAATTCACTGCATAATCGGCTGGTTTGTGATGCGTTCATTCCTGGAGGAGGACGACCTGCGACAATCAACGAAAGAAATTGGCGAGAATATTTGCAGCCAAACGGCAAGCCTTCAAGCCCGCTGATCGTTGAAGGAGCGAATCTCTTTCTCACACCAGACGCGCGCATTTCGCTTGCGAAGGCTGGAACACTGATTATCAAAGATTCGAGTGCGAATAAATGCGGCGTGATGTGTTCGAGTTTCGAGATTGCATCCAGCATGCTGTTGAACGAAGAACAGTTCTTGAAGATTAAGCCCACGTTCGTCGGACAGGTCTTGGAGAAATTGCGTGAAGCAGCTCGCCAAGAAGCGATCATCTTGCTTGGCGAGGGACGCAGACATCCATCTATTCCACTTCCAGAATTATCGACGAAACTTTCTTTGGCGATCAACGCAAGCGCAAACGCCATTCAACCTGCCGTCGCAAGTTGGGCTGCCAACAATCGAGAAATCTTTCGCGAAGTCGTCCTCAATCACATGCCTCGTGAACTCTCCAAGACGGTTGGAGAACGCATCTTTGCTGAATTGCCAACCGCATATTTGGAATGGGTGGTCGCCAAAGGCGTGGCGAGCCGAATCGTTTATCGGGAAGGAATCGACTTCTTTGCTTCGATGGAACCATCTGCCGTTGCAGAAACTGCACTCAGATATCTACAAAAAGAGTTGGAAATGCGCGGCCTTATTCAAGAAGTTCAAGGAAGCAAGCTTCAACATGCGGCACGAATCGCAGCATTACTTGAACGTGCTG
>JBEELA010000282.1:0-2824 GCA_041168365.1 Planctomycetota bacterium | reverse complement strand
CAAAAGGCGTCATCGCTGAAGCCTTTAACCCAATGTGGGGAATGCACTTGGCGCAGGAGCCTGTAGTTCGTATTGATCCTGCCGTCGCTGCGCAACCTATGCGTGATGGTCACCGTGCGTCACTCGTATCATTACTGGCTCTGATGGTCAGCGGATCGTTTACTTGGCAACGTGGTCCTTTGCTAGACGAAGGCTTTGATGAAACTCGCGGTGATCACAAACCGATTCGACTTGCTCGAGCATTTCTTAGGGTTGTAAATGCCGGGCGACTCACCGACAACGTTTTGAGTGTTGCTTTCCCGATGAGTGGACCTTGGTCGGTGCCAGGCGATTTGATGAATGCCCGATCTGTGCCGCCTGGAACCCTTATTCCAGAATATCTCATTACCGAATTGGGTCATCAGGGTTCGTTTGCGATGCGCCCGTTGAAGTCGAAAATTAAGTCTAAAGGTACCAAGATGGGAATGCGCGACGGCATTCGATTCTTCTTTAAAGAGTTCGCCGCAGCTTTACAAAACATTCCCCGATCACTCGTCGCAAAAGTACGCAATGAAGTTGAAGGTTGGGTGCAAAAGGTTACGTTCGGCGCCGACTCATCTATCTCGCTCAAGTTTGATCCTCTTGCACCAGATCTCTCGCAGGACGAGTTCTTAGATTTGATGCAGTCACTGAACAACAACGAGACGATGGACGCGATCGGTGAATCACTGCCATGGGAACTGTTGCAACGGGTCGCTTTGGGATTAGTTGACGGCGGAAAGTTTCCAGATTCCATCAAGCTCCCGACTAGTGGAGTGCATCGGCTCGTATTCACTGACCCTGCCTCAATCGGGCCGGCGCCAAGTTTTGAGAATTTTTCCCTATCGCCATTTGAGCGGGCAATGCTGTCTCTCAACGATGACGACATTTCAATCTCTCCGGTCGATGTCATTGCAAGCGATGCTTTGCAAACACGATTCCGTGAGGTTCGTGAACTTGTCGCGTCAGGTGGCTTTGGATTGACCGAAGCAGAAAAAAAGGCCGCTGAATTAGAAAACAGTGAGAAGAAAAAGACATCAAATTCGGGCGGCACTTCTAAAGACGGAACCAAAAAACAAAAACGCAACTTCTTACGACGTAAAAAGAATAAGTCGGTTAAGGCAGTGACTCCTCCAGCAGCACAACCGATTCCGTCGGCCCAAAACACTTCGGAAAACAAGATTACGAAAGCAGATTCATCAGCTACTTTGCCGAGTGAAGAGCAAAAAAACGGTGATGCAGTAACAACAGACTTAACAAAAGCAGTTGAAGTTACTCCCGCAGAATCAAAAGTGAATGATGAGCGGCATCGACCAAATCACCCCGATTTTAATCCGACTGAATATGTCTTGGTTACAAGTTTCTATCAAGGCCAACGAGAGGATCTGAAGTCTGAGTTCGCAAAGGCCAACGAGGCTTACGCGATCGCATCTCAACAACATAAGCCGATCAATGGTTTTTGGTCGCAAAAAAAGGCTTGCGATCATTGCGGAACTCGTTTTGACTACGGCGTTTTGTATATGCACCATCCCACACAGCAGTTAGTGCACGTAGGAAATGTCTGTGCACGCAAGGCATACGGGTTGTTGGATTCAATGGACTACTTCATGGTCGAACTCGACAAGTTGGAAGGTCGTTGGAAGGCTTGGTTGGCCGCCCAGTCAAAGAGTCTTTTATGGCGAGTAGGTACTGTCATTTTGCAAGGGCTGAATACCGCTCAGGCGGATCTTAAGTCTGCAATTGAGTTACTGTCCCACCGGCCTGGTGCACATGAAGCACAGACTGCTGCGACCGAAAAGTTCGGCCGTTGGACTCGACGAGGAGTCTTAGTCTTTCTGCTTCTTCTTGCAGCGTCAATCGCATGTGTTATTTTCACGCCACTTCCAATTCTCTTTCTTGCTCTCACCCTCTTTGTCTATCTCTTTGGATTAATCGCAAGATTGGTTTCGCTGGGTCGCGAATTGGTACGTGCGAGATTCCGCTTAAGCCGAATGGAAGATGAGTACGAAAGAGCCTATGAACGCGGTCAGCACAGTGCGAGAGAAATTGTTCGTCTGCTTTCTGTAGCAGAACAATTCAGCGATTGGCAGGCAATTATCCGAGAGGTAGCGCATGTTCCGTTCGGACGTGAATTGCAATTTGGCGCAGCCGAAAAGTCGGTTGGTGAAATCAATAGGCCACCAAGTTTTGTTCTAGCAACAGCACGCCCAGAAGATCTGCAGCAGATGAAGCCGTTTCTTAATGCTCGAAGTCAGACGATTCACTCTGGCTGGTTAACCGAGATTATGGATGTCTTGAATCAGGAATGGAAAATTGGATATCAAAATTCTCGAATTTTGAGCCCCGGTGACAACATCATTCCCGAATCAGATAACGCGTCTCCTGAAAGTGTTGTTGGTCGTCACCCCATCACTAATGACAAAATTTATTATCCACGCTCTGACTTCCGTCGTCGTCTTGTGGGTGGTCGACTGCAGAAGAAGCTCGTGCAACAGAAATCTCAGATGATTGCCGAAGATCTTCGACGAACCCCAGTAGAGACTTTGCTAGGAGCAGTTGAAATCAGTGGTCCCGGCAGTGCGTTGTCGGGGATGGGTGTACGAGAGTTTTTATCAAGCCTTGAAACTCCCCCCGACGAAGCTGTTCCATATTTGGCTGATCTGATTAGTGACACTGTTCCGCATCTTCGAAATTCGGCTCCTGAGATGATTTTGCCGAAGTATGACGAGATGGCAGATCAAGTTGGACATGTTCAAGTGGAACCTGGTGTTGAGTTCACCGCGGCGACATGGATCGTCGAACTCTC
>JBEELA010000281.1:0-5000 GCA_041168365.1 Planctomycetota bacterium | reverse complement strand
CTAGCACAATAACTTCATTCTTCAGTCGAACGGGAGTCGCTTCCAATTCAGTAAGTTGCGCTTGGATCTTCGCGCGATCTGCCTCCGCAGCTGTTTTCAGTTGACCCTTCAACTTTCCCATCTGCGGCCCAGTCTCTTTACTGAGTCGATTTTGTTCAGCACGTTTGATCTCAAGTTCAGTCAAGATGCTTCGTCGTTGTTCATCAAGGGCAGTCAAGCGGGGGAAGTCGACTGTCATTCGCTTCTCTGCAGCGCCGCGAACAAATACTTCTGGGTTCTCTCGAAATGCCTTGATATCAATCATGTTGAAAATGTAGCGGGAAACCCCATGTTCGGTTGAAGCAAGCAATTGCGCCGAGATTGCTAGACCTGATACTTTTTATGCATGCCAGGAATTGCACCAACGAATTCCACAACCTTGCCGCATCGATACTTCGGCACGGTATTGGCAGTCATCGTGGTTGCAACACTCGCATGGTCTGCCTTTCATCCATTTGATTGGTTGACATGGTGGATGGAAGTTTTCTGGGTGCTTGTTGGGTTTCCAATTGTTGTCTGGCTGGCACTTCGACACGGGATCACCCGCATTCTGCTCGTGCTATTGACAATGCATGCAGTTATCTTGGTCATCGGCGGACATTACACATATGAAAAAGTCCCAGCTGGACTTTGGGTGCAGGAGTGGTTTGACCTTGCGCGCAATAACTATGACCGACTCGGGCATTTCGTTCAAGGTTTCGTTCCAGCTTTGATTGCACGCGAACTTCTGCGTCGAACATCGCCGCTTCAACCAGGACGATGGATTGCAGTTCTTTGTATTGCGTCGGCGCTTGCATTCAGCGCAATATTCGAGATGATTGAATGGGGATCATCTGTCGCACTTGGCGCATCGGCAGATACATTTCTTGGCTCGCAAGGTGATCCATGGGATGCGCAGTGGGACATGTTTTGCGCGCTGATCGGTGCGATGTGTTCAATGGCAACGCTCTCAAGATTGCACGAGCGCGAACTCAGCCGCATGCGTTGCACATGACCTTGCCAAGACATTTTCTTATGTCCCGCGGTCTCGATATGTTGGAGGCGCTGCCCAACGCATCTTTGATAGCAATTGTTGCCAATACGTCACGTCTGGATTTCCAACCAATCTTGCCATGGATTGGTGTCGACCAACTTGAATCATGTCGCCGACTGCCAATCGAATATTTGTTTGCCCATCAAGCATCAATGTCGTCCCATCATTCGCACGCTCGACAGAAACGGAAATATCAAGATGACTCGGCACCACAATCGGACGGAAACCCAAACTATGCGGACAGATTGGAGTGACAATCAGTGCCTCAACATCTGGATGCACGATGGGTCCACCAGCAGAAACGGTGTACGCCGTTGAACCGACGGGGCTGGCAATGATGATTCCATCACCAGAAACATCGGGTCCCACATTGCCGGAAAATTCAAGTCGCAATTCGATCATTCGAAATGGAAAGCCCGCACTCACGACAACATCATTCACCGCAACTCCGTGAAAGACCACAGTTCCATCTTTACGTTTCACAATGACATCCATCACCATTCGTTGCCGCACAAGTGGGTTGGGGCCGAAAATCGATTCAGCCTGCGCTTCCAATGAAGTGGGATCAAATTCTGCAAGGAATCCCAGCCGGCCAGAATTGACTCCAACAAGCGGCATCCCACGATCCAGAATGCGCCGCAATTGAGCGATCAGCGTGCCGTCGCCTCCAACGGCGACCATCCGATCAAACAAAAGATTTCCAGAGAGCGCAGCACTATCCGCATGAATTTCCGCAACGATTTCCGCATGATTCGCAACGATTCTGCGGACTTCAGCCAAGATCGATGCGGTGGCTGGACGGTCTGGACTTGCTGCAAGAAGTACTTTCATATTTTCATCATTTCTGGCTTTCGCAAAAGTTTACGAAACAATTCCCTTCGTCAAGCGCATGAACGCCGTTTCGAGATTCATTGGTTCATGCGAAAAACGTGCAACTCGAAATCCTTGCGCAATCAAACGACTGGGAATATCACTGATTGGCATGCCACTCTTTGGGTCGATTGTCACATCGATTCGGACAACTTTCTCTTCTCGCTCCAAGGTCACTTTCAAAATGCCGCGAACCTGTTTCAGAAGTGCGGCCGCTTCTTGCGGACGTTCATCCACCACCACATGCACCATGCTGCCACTTCCAGCGCGATCCATCATTTCAGAGATTCCGCCAGAAAAAATCAGTTTGCCTTGTTCGACAACCCCGACTGCAGTGCAAAGCTCTGCCAACTCAAACAGGATGTGCGATGAAATCAGAATCGTTTTCCCCATGCGCCGTAGTTCCTTCAGCAGTTCGCGCATTTCGATGCGTGCACGTGGGTCCAACCCGCTCGAAGGTTCGTCCATCAACAACACTTTCGGGTCGTGCAAGAGCACGCGTGCAACGGATAGCCGCTGCTGCATTCCGCGTGACAATCCATTCACATCGGATTTACGCTTCGAAACAAGATCGGTCAACTCGAGGACTTCACCTACGACCTTCATGCGCTTCTCGCCGTGAATTCCATAACACGCAGCAAAGAATTCGAGATATTCGCTGACCAACATATCGTCATATGCGCCAAGAAAATCTGGGACATATCCAATGATCGGTCGAATAAGATGATTTTGATATCCGACAACATGACCATCAACGCGCGCTTCGCCCCACGTTGGTTTCAGTAGCGTCGCAAGAATCTTGATTGTCGTTGTCTTACCTGCTCCGTTGGGCCCGATGAATCCGAAACATGTTCCTTCTTCAATCGTGAGATTGAGATTATCAAGCGCTGTTAAATCGCCGTACTTTCTAGTGAGATTGACTGTTTCTATCATCGGCATGGCATCACTCTAGTCTCTGTCGGGAGCAGCGAATCTTTCGTCAAGAGGCAGAGGAAAGACAACTCGTACCATCACAGTCCCTGAACTCGGGACCTTCTCGCCATTAATCACAATTGGAATCGGACATTCTGCAGCATCGAGATAACCCCAAATGATCAGGCACGGTGTCGTAAACCATTGGGAGATATCGAGAGATCTTCCCAATATCCTCTCCGCGATGACCACAGATGCATCCTTCGGTGGATTCGTGACATAGTCAGGTGGTTGAAGCATGTTGTACATGCCGAGCATGTCTAAGAAGACTTTTCGACGTTCTGAGGAGATGTTGCCAGAAAAGTTGTCATTGCCAAACTGATTCTGAATTCGAAGCATGTCTGCGACAAAAGGCTCTTGATATCGAGTTTGAATTGCATTTGCAAGATCTCCAATCGTCTCATCAACACCCATCGGACCGCCTGGATACAGAACGTCTTTCAGCTCGATTGGCAGATTGGGTTGCCATGTGGTCAGAATCGAAAAGCGTCCAATATTTGGGAGAGCGTCAGATGGCTTATTCACTCGTGCATTCGCAGGGTTTTCTTTCGGAGCACGATTTCGAATCGGAGTGATATGGATAATGCCGACATCACGAAGTGGACCCGGCAATGAATGTTCAATCAATCCAGTCAGCATCACACGCAAGGGGTCACCAGGGAAGACCGTTTGTTCCAGAGCACGCTTGGGATCAGGATGAAAAGGGGCTTTGCCCCACCCGCTAGGAACCGCGCCCATCCACTGCGCTTGAAAACTTGCAGATGTCGCGCGCGCTGAAACTTGTACCGAACCAGGAGTTTCAATCGGCGCTGCCGAGCGCGCAGGATTTGGAAACGGGCTGATCGTGCCGCCTGGTGCCGACCATCCTGTTAAAATATTTCTTCGATCGCTCTCTGGATCAATCGATACATTTGTTTGTCCATATCCCGGCAGATATGCGCTGAACCAACTTGTTGCACGGGACATCGCCGTATCACGCGTTGGTTGGTTTTCAGATGATCTCCAAATCGAATCAAGCACAGTCAAGTGTTGAACGCGAACGCGACTTGAATAGATCGAGCCTCCGATGATCCAGACTCCCGTGCCAAAGAAGATTGCGGTTGCGACAAAAAATGCCCACGAATGTCGCTCGCTTTTCATCCATTTTAAAAGCCCAAATCCACCAGGTCCAGCAATGATCCAGTAAACGATAAAGAGTAAAAATGCTCCCAATAATCCAACGGCCGCTTCCCCTCGCATACCGATGAAGCCATCGATCAACCCTCCTCTGCCCATATCGACAAAATTTGGGGACATCACCACCAATCGCTTCAATGTGCTCAGTTCCTGATATTCGCCACCTGAAGGCGTATCTGCACGCCGTGCAAGAATGCGATTCCAAAAAACATCTGCTTGCGGAAGTGCGTTGCTCTGCAGAGCTCGGCGCGAAAGTGCATCCGCATCTAGACCAATTACTGTGATCCTTCCATGTCCATAGGATCTGGTGACCGCGAGAATTTTTTCGTCAAGCGAATCTTTCCGTGGGCTGGAAAAACCTGTTCGAGTATCACGCGCAACGGGAAGTAGGACGAGGGGTTCATACGACCTGCTCTTGCCAGATTCAACGAAAAATGTCACCGGCATTGTCGCCTTCGGATTGAGCAATTGATCCGATTGACTGATTGCGGGTAGGAGAGTGCCAATTGGAACCGCTTCGACCCGTTGCACCTTCCAGTCCGGCATCAAATCAGTCAAAGGATGTTTCGAAGGAGCAGCAAGCCCCCATGGATCTGCGATTTCTGGCAGGACAATTATGAAGAGTCCTCCTCGACCAATCCATTCGCGCAATGCGCGGGCCGAGTCTCCAGACAGTGCCTGCGGACTTCCTTCTGTCCATATCAACGCTGAGAATTGCGAGAGGCCTTCCCATCGATCGGGCAACTCTTGTGGTCGAATTCCGCGTGCAATCTTGGTGATTTCGTTCATGGATGGGATGCGATCTTTCCCCGGCGCAGGGGTGGAATATGAATCCAATCCCATGCGACCACTGCCCACAACACCAAAGATGTCTTCTTTTAAGTCGACTGCAACAGTTGGATTCACACTC
>JBEELA010000280.1:0-2534 GCA_041168365.1 Planctomycetota bacterium | reverse complement strand
CGGTAGCGGAAAATCTGGAAGCGGATCCGAAAGTGGATCTGGTTCTGGCAGCGGCAGCGGAAAATCCACAAGTGCTAATAAAGGAAATGGAAAAGGTGATAGTTCTGGATCTGGTTCTGGATCATCATCCGCAGCCGGAAAGTCTGCGGCCGCCAAACCTGCGAGTGCCGCTTCATCGTCACAGACTGGCACTGGGCAAAGCGGCGCTGCCTCTACTCCCGCTTCGACCAGCGGCACCAAACCAACTGGAACATCGCAGTCTGCAGCGAAGGGAGAAGTGGACGGTGCCGGTAAAGCAAATGGAAAGTCATCAAAGGATTTCTTTTCTGAAACGCCCCCCACAACTGCCGCGGCTGCTGGATCATCAACGACAAAACCTGCAAATCAAACTGCAGCAACTGCTTCAAAGGAACTCGATTTTTCTAAAGTTGCTCCAACAGAAGCCCCTCTTCCAAATTCGAAGCCAATCAAGGAAGACGGTAGTGCGGCGATACTCGTGCTTCCATTTCGGGGTTGCTGGCGCCAAGTTGATTGCGATGCGATGAATGCGGCTGACTTCGCTCTGGGCGGCTATTCACAGCGCTATCTCATGTTCAATGAAGGCCAAGGTGAAATGCGCGTGTATTGTGGATTTGGAGAGTCGGCAAAGCAGCGCATTGCAATTCGTTATCGATTCATCTCCAAGGGTGATGGGCTGATGTCAATCGAACCCGCGCCGGGCGCGGCTGCTGCGCTCGAATTGATTCCAGCCGGAGCCACACCACCGACATCACTCAATGCAAACGTCACCTGGACCTTGAGCTCCGACGGCGCGAGAATGATTCTGAGCGGGAAAAATTATGTGCGCGTCTCTGACAGTGAAGGTCGAGCATTTGCGACTGGAGAAAAAATATCAAACATGCCAGTTGCCGCAGCAAAGTCCACAGCGACACTCTTCGGGCTGCCATGGATTGAAGGCGAAACACTCATCATCTTTGATTCTGGTCAGTCTGCTGAAAGTCGGTCGAATGCACTGAGTGCCTTTCGAAATGCATTTCGGGAACAATTGCAAGGACACCGAGCGATCCTCATCAGTCTCAATTCCGATCTCCCATTGAATTGGGCCGCCGCTGGAACAGCACTCCTCATGAAGCAAGTCGCAACGGCGGAATCTTCAGCGGCACAACCTCTGACAACTTCTCGGCTCTCGGATTTGTTTCGAAACGTTCCATCAATTCCAACGCGAGTATTGGTCATTTCTGGCAGCGGATTTAGTCCAAGCGACATTGCGGACTTGATGAAAAAGCGGACTTGGACTTGCCCAGTTGATGTGGTCGTGACGAGTAGTGCCGTGGCTGATGAATGGCGGAAACTCGCATCGGTAAGCGGCGGAAAAGTTGCGCCGTAACACAGGGCAAATCAAAAGCACATTTCAATCACTGTCCAGACGGCGCACCAGTGCGCCATATCGCTTTGTAAGACCCGCTGTACATCTTTGGGTCAATGTCATATCGCTTTCCTACGCTTGAAAAGAATCTTCGCACGGTCGCGAATTCTCGAAAGCTATCTGGATCAACAATCACGCTTGCAACGACTGGTGCTGGTCCAACCCACGACCACCATTCTTTCCACTGCGGAGAATCACTCCACATCGGATCCTTGAGATCCACTCCACTACCCAGATTCAACACGATTGTTTGGATCAGATTGGCTCCACCACATTCGACTTCGCACTTTGTTGCGTCGACACATCGTTCGTCGAAGGAGCGAAAACGTGTGCATAAATCTAGCGCAATATCAATAAATTGCTTGCCCGGAACAATATAAATTCGCCCGCCAGTAATGATAAAAATCAGATCGCTTTGGGCATCTGTCGCAGTGATGCGAGGCAGCGCCATCTCGATCTCAGACCGTGCAATTGCATCAGCAATTTCTGCCTTCAAGCGCGCGACTTCAACGACGAGTGATGGGATCATCGATTTTAGGGGCTGCATCTGATTGGGATCAACTCGTATTTCCTCTGCGATCCCAGTCTCTCGCCGGTCCGATTCATCCTGACGGCGTTTCGCACGATCAAGCATTGCCTTGGCAGTTTCAAGTTGGGCGAGTTTGCGGTCTCGATCAGGATCAACACTTGCACCGAGTTGCTGTTCGAGGCGAGCAACTTCCTCGATCAACACAGTGTTGGACCTCATATCTGGAATTGCAGTGGAAACCATTGGCTCCCCAGTGCCCTGAAGTGTGGAGAGGAATGAAAGCAGCATCACAAGGAAACAGAACAATCCAAAGATATTGCATATGGGATCGGTAAAGAGTTCCATCGAACCAATGTCAACACCATCTTTACGTGCCATCGGATTATCCTCCTCCACTTTCTGAAGCAGGATGCTCGTCGCTAATCCAACCATCTTCAGTGATCAGATCAACTCCAAAATTCTTCGGCCGCTTTGATGGATCCTGCGAAGAACCCTGCTCCGACCAAATGGTGCGATACACGCCGACGCCGCTTGGTTTCAATGCGATAAGCACAGCATTACGCTTTCCATCAGCATCCT
>JBEELA010000279.1:0-2546 GCA_041168365.1 Planctomycetota bacterium | reverse complement strand
ATCAGTGAATTCTTTGCAATTGCATGGCGTTGATTTTTCTGGAGCCGATAATGGGGGGCTTCATAAAATTCGCATTGCATCATGGAAGTCGCCGACAGAAATCACAGTCGAACGCGCTGATCGCAAAATGCTTGTGCGAATGATTCTCGAATCTGCAAAGAGTGAACAGAATCATCTATGGAGAATCGACGCGCCAGTTGGCTTGCCAATTCAGACGCTTCGAGCCCACGGAATTGAAGAGACTTGGCTTGCAAGTGCGCAGTGGTCTGCAAAGTTTGGTTCACCTCGCGCGTGGCGTACCAAGCTGCGCGAAATTTCACGCGAAGAACCTCGGCGTAAAACAGATACCGAGGCGCGTACTCCGATGGCTCCAATGAATCTTCGCGTTTTTAAACAGACGTGGACGCTCATGTGCGAAGTTCTGTTGCCGTTGCATGCTGCGGGAATTTCGATATCTCCGATGGCGAATACAGGATCTCGCACGACGGTTTGTGAAGGTTGTCCTTCCAGTGTTTTGCAGCGTTTGGGATGGCCGGCAAAGGGATATAAGGGCGAGGGTGTGCCTCCAAGTCGAGTGCGAGCATTGATCGCAAGGAGACTGGAAGAAACTGGAATTCCCATTTCTAAAGTGATGATGCAGAAAATAATTGAAGACACGGAAGGGGATCTGCTTGATGCGATCATCCTCCTGACTCCGCCAGTTTTTACGGCGTTTCCTGCAGAGGCGGTTATCGAAGGTTGGGTTTTCTAAATCACACGCCGCGCGTCTGCGGTTCCCAAATGATCTTGTGAACTTGAACTTGCAATCGGACATTCAAGTGATCCGCCAGAATCCATTGCGCAAGTTGGCGTGGATGTAAGCCTGATGCGCCAAGAATCTCCAAGCCTTTGGGTTGTTCATGCACTGGCGAAAAAAGCACCGACCGACAACGTTTTGAAAGATTGTATTTGGCAGTGATTTCTCGGGCAAATTCGTAATCGCTTCGTGAAGAAAGCACAAACTTTACTTCGTCATGTGGTCGCAGTCGATCGAGATTCTCCCAAACCATCCGCGCGGATTCGCCCGAGTCCGGAGTCTTTACATCCAGGATGATGTGCGCGCGCGGATCAACCGGCTCAGTATCAATCGCACCAGATGTTTCGATTAACACGGTGCGCTGCGCATCAAGCAGACGGCTGATGAGTGTGTGAACATTTCGCTGCGCAAGAGGTTCGCCGCCAGTGATCTCCACCAGTGTGCATGGGTTCGCCAAGACCTCGTCAACAAGCGAATCGATCGTTCGTGTTGTTCCTTCTCGAAAGGCATATTCCGTATCACAGTATCGACAACGCAGTGGGCATCCAGTCAAGCGCACGAAAACACAAGGCTCTCCCACCCATGTCGATTCGCCCTGAATCGAAAAGAAAATTTCGTTGATGCGCAGTGTCATAACCAGTGGAACAGACTAGTGGATGTATGTATTGGACAGGGCAAATTGCACGAGGCAATTGGCCGCAAAAAAAGTTGCCGGCACTTTTCAGTGACGGCAACTAAATTTCAACCCGATTATCCAAAATCAATGCCCAGAAGAGGACTCGAACCTCCAAGAGATTTCTCCCACCAGCACCTCAAGCTGGCGCGTCTGCCAATTCCGCCACCTGGGCTTAATAAGGGGGGGGGTGGAGAGTATACGGTCAGCCCGTCCAAGCTGAGAGAAAGATGGTCAAGTCCGTGCCATCGGTGTTTCCATCATTGTTGAGGTCCCCACCAATTGTTCCCCATCCGCTCAAGAGAGTTGTTAAATCGACACCATTGACGAAAGTGTCGCGGTTCAGATCCGCAGGCACAAATGGTGGGGTGCAACTGAGAGCATTCACTTGGAAGTCATCCACGCCAGCTTCGATGAGAGAACCAGTCGCAAGATCCGAAGCCACGAATCGAACCTTCATCGTGGCAGTTGGTGTCAAAAAGTCCGCGATTCGAAAACTCTTCGAAACCCAAGCATTCGCATTTTCTGTCACGAGTTCCAGAGAAACCCATGTCACGCCATTGTCGTTCGAGATATCGATTGGCATCGAATCCGCATTCGGTGCGCCACCTTGGTTGTTGGAATACCAGCGCCAGTATTTGACTTGAGGGTCAGCAAGACCCAGCGCAGAGAAAGTCGCCGAGGTCAATGTTGTAGCGCCACCGTCAACATCTTGATCGCCAAGACCCCCACCGACAAGTCCTTGTCCTGTCACATAGCACAAGGTTCCAGCGACAGTGTGATCATCTTCGGGTTGAGCAAGCGTCCCAACAGGATCGGCGCGTGTCCAAAGTCCAGTGGTCGCCAGATCGCCAGTTGCCCCAACAGTCCACGCTCCAGCAATTTCGAAGGTTTCAGAAGTAACGGTGATTTCCCCAAATGCGCCAGTCGTCGAATTGAAAGACGTCGGAGCATTTGCAGGGCTTGTAACGATCACATTGTTTGTCGTCTTCGCTTCGAAATAATAATTCACAGGTGTTCCGCATGCACTCATCGGAACTTGCGCGGTATAGACATTCGGAGATGTCTGCGTCATCG
>JBEELA010000278.1:0-5515 GCA_041168365.1 Planctomycetota bacterium | reverse complement strand
GACATATCCGACATCTCCAGTCAACTTCAATGCGTTTTTTGATATGTAATAGTTTGCGCCAACTGTATAGATAGAAAAGTGTTGAGCGTTGAGAGCAGACCCCAAAGCATTCGGACTCGTGGCCGGAATGGGAGTGCTTCCAGAACTGACCACTGAATATGTACCGCCACTCACATTCAACCATTCCCATCGTCCGATGAGTTCGAAGTCATCGGTGAGGAAGTATCCCCCCTGTACGACGGCTCCAAAGGAGTTCACTGGCGCTGTGCCATTTGGCCGAGAATAAAAACTGTTTCCCAAGAATGCCGAGAAGAAACTGAAACCGTTGGAGCGCAAATTAAAATCTGCGGTGTATGAAAAATTAATACCGTCATTATTGCCGACAATCGGTCCACTCACCCCTGCGGATGTGGGGCCATTATCTGCAGCGCCACGCTGCCAGTTGTACGCAGCGCCAATCTGGATGCCGTCGTCGCTTCCACGGAAGGACATCATTTCCTTGAACTGCTTCCATTCGCCAGCCAACTTCAATTCTGCGCGGCCCGCAGTCGCCCATTCAACATTGTTTTCAGAAGTACTGAAAGTCCCGACGTTTCCAATATTGCGATTGCCTCCGCCGTCGTTCCAATTCACATTCGCGCGCCAAAGTGTGGCTTCATATTGAAGCTCGATCCCTTGAATGTACTTTGTGGTGAAGTATTGATTGACAATCGATCGTTCCACGAACTGCTGCGCAGAAGAGCCTGCCACTTCTTCATAATTATAAGTGCTCTTCCACTGACCTGACTTGATCGCGAATCCGTTGCCAAAATCCTTGCGGATATATGCATCTTCGAGAACTGCGCCATTTGTAGTGTTCTGCGCGGTGTTCGTTGCAGCCGAGCCTTCGACGAGCGAATTCTGGTTGAAAGCCAACTTGATCATGTAAGTCCAACTTGGGTCAATGATGTTTCCCGAAAAACCCAATTTCGCGCGGCGAATTTCTGTTCCGTATTCGTTCGATGATCCTTCCTTCGGGTAAGTCGTCTTGCCCCCAGCCGTCATCGGATTCCGACTGGAAGTCGATTGATAGTTGTAAGACTGCCGCACCTGAAGCTGACCGCTGAGAACCAATTTGAAATTGCCGTCGGGGCTTGCGAGAAAGAACCCCTTGTTCCATCCTGCTGTGACGCCTTCACCTTGAAGACTCGTCCGAGTTTGAGAGTCCGCCAAGACATCTTTCACAACTTCTCGGATCTCATCTGCGCGCTGTTGCGTCAACCACTTGTCGCCATTTTCGTTTCGAAGCGCAGCGATTTCTGCATCGTGGCGCCTTTCCATCTCTGCCATCTGCTGCTTGATTTGTTGAATCTCAGACATTGCCTGATTGGGCATTGCTTGATTGCCGCCAATAGTTTCATCTGACTTTGCACTTGCAATATTTAATTGTGCAAATGCAAAAACTGCGAGCCTGAGAGTCACTTGATTCATTTCATTTTCTCCAATTATTAAGGTTTGATTCCAATACCAGACCACAAGTTCAAGGGTGGGAATATCAGAAGCGCCGAAATTTTTGGCGCAGTACACAAAAAAATGAACGCAAAGTGAACAATTGAAAATTGATTGTGAAGATTGCGTTCAATTCGTCCATTTGCCAAAAAGGCCATTGACGCCCCTCTCAGATTTATGAATGATGCGCTTGCAATGAATGCATCTCAATCATTCTGCTTCGTTATGGGCGTCCTGGCTGCAGGGTGCGCCAACACTTCCACGGTTGATTCGCAGGCAAAGAATGCCACATCAGAGGCGATGCTCTGCCCGATCAGCGGCGAGCCTGTCACCACGGATTCGAGATATGTCGCTTATTACAGCGTCTACCCCGTCTATTGCGCATCTCTCTCGGACTCGACCCAATTTGGATCGATGCCGATTTCCAAGCGCGCCAAACTCTGCGCACCGCAAGTCCTGGAACAGAAGGGAATCACGAATGCCACGTGCCCATTGACTGGAGAGACGCTGACTGCGTCCGCTGCTCCAGTGAAGTACGAAGGACAAACGATCGGATTTGCCTCGCTCTCTGATGCGAATCAATTCAAATCTTTGCCCAAAGCGCAGCAGAAAAAGACCATCGACAAATGGATGGCGACGAATGCAACTCCAACGAATTAGGGGGTTCGTGCGACTCGGAATCCATAATCAGTGATTCGAGGATCGCCCTGAAAATAGTTCAGGCGAAATGATGCGCGACAATTCTTGCCGTCGAAGTCCCACGAACCGCCTCGAAGTGTACGAAATGGATTTTGCGCAGCGCCAGTTGGATCCGTCGCGCCATTTTCACAAGCTCGGTAATAGTCCGCGGCGTACCAATCGTTGGTCCACTCCCACACATTGCCGATCATGTCATAGAACCCCAATGCATTGGGCAATTTGCTGCCAACTGGATGCGTGCGGTTCAGTGAATTCGATGTGTTCCATGAGATCTGATTCAAATCTCCATAGAGAGGTCCAGTCGAACCTGCACGACAAGCGTATTCCCATTCCGCTTCGGTTGGAAGACGCAAGCCACTCTTCAGCATGAAAGACTGAACCTCATCCCAAGTAAGAGTTTCAACCGGCCATGTTGCTGTGACAACAGTTTCCATAATCACCGCGCCAAGTTTCTGCTCAGCTTGTTGGCGTGTGTATCCAGCCTCCAATAATTCTGCGATCTTTGCATCGCGATCCTCCGCGGGAATCACTTCGAAATTCACATCCTGGAAATAACTTTGATTCGTTCCCATCAACCGAGTCCACTGCTCTTGCGTAACTTCGGTTTGACCGAGGTAGTAAGGCTTAGTCAAAATCACTTCGTGCGAAGGCTTTTCGTCTGTATTCGCGTCTTGGTCGCCAACGCTCATCCCCATTACGAATTTTCCAGATGGAACCAACAGCATTTCGATGCCTGTGACTCGATCTCGAACTTTCCAAGGAAGACCCGTCGCCTGAATGCTCGCGCGCATGCCTGCATCTGTAACGACCTTTGGATTTGGCGCGACCTCAAGAACTTCCGCCCATGCCATTCTTACCGCGAGTTCAACTCCTGCGTCACTTTGTCCGCCAGTGCGTTGAATCTGATCTTGAACCGATGGCTGTCTGGGCTGACTTTGTGTTAGATTCGCATTCTGAGCAGCTGCGGGCGCGGCTGCCGGACTTTGCGCGGTGACGCTTGTGGCTACGAATGTTGTAGTGAGAAGAAAAGCCAGGATGACCTTCGTACTGGCGAGATTCATATATGCGTTCATTGTGTTGGATTCCTCGAATGATCTATTGCGTCATTTTTTATGGATTTCGAGCGACACGAAAACCAAAGTCAGTGATTCTTGGATCTGGCATGAAATGATTCTCGCGAAAAGATGCTCGGCAATTCTTCGAAACGTGATCCCATGAACCGCCGCGAGCGACACGAAATGCGTTGATAGATGGCCCAGTTGGATCGGTCACGCCATTTTCGCATGTTGCGTAATAGTCCGAGGAATACCAGTCAGAACACCACTCCCAAACATTGCCAATCATGTCATAAAAACCCAGAGGATTAGCCTTTTTACCGCCGACTGGATGAGACTTCTTCTGCGAATTTCCCGTGTACCAACCAATGTCATCAAGCGGACCATACAGAGGCTCACGAATGCCCGCGCGACATGCGTATTCCCACTCGGCTTCGGTTGGCAAACGCAGGCCAGTCTTCATTAGATACGGCGCGATTTCATCTGGCGTAATTGTTTCGAGTGGCCAAGTCCCCGAAAAAGTCTCCACAAGTTTTCCATCGCCAGCTTTCGACTTGGCTTCTTCGAGGGTGTAACCAGATCTCATAAACTCGGCGATCTTCGCATCTGTCTCATCTGCAGACTCGATCCGATAGTAAGCCTCTTGAAAATAACTTTGGTTTGATCCCATGACCTCAGTCCATTGACCTTGTGTGACTTCGGTGCGACCAAGATAAAACGGCTTCGTAATTGTGACCATGTGCGCCGGCCGTTCGTCTTCCATTGCAAGTGTGTCGCCAGGACTCATGCCCATTACGAAATCACCAGGAGGAACGAGCAGCATTTCGATGCCGCTGGCAGTATCCCGAACTCGCCATGGCAAACCAGTCGCCTTAATCTTCGCGAGCATCTGCGGATTTGTGACAACCGAAGGATCAGGATTGCGATCGATCACTTGCGCCCAAGACATAGATGAACCACTGCTCGATTTTCCCATACCGCCAGAACCAGTGGTCGAACAACCGACCAAGAGCGCGGTGCTTGCCGTAAGAAAAACGATCTCTCGTGTCCAAATATTCATATTGAAAGAGTACATCTTCAAAAAAATCTTGTTCGTTGTTGACTAGTTCACATTTCGAGCGACGCGGAATCCGTATGCGGGATGGCCCGCAGCCCCTGCGATGCGATACGACGCGCGGCAAGTCTTTGGCAGACTGAGCCAATTACCGCCACGCACAACTTTCTGCTCTCCAGATCCTGGACCGCTCTGATCCGCAGCGCCACTCTTGCCCGCCGCATATGAATCGGCAGAGTATGCATCCCAACACCACTCCCAAACATTACCCAGCATGTCATGCATACCGAATGCGTTGGCAACTTTTGTTGCGACAGGATGCGTGTGCTCTTGAGAGTTCGCACCGCACCACGCAATCGTGTCGAGCGAGCCATATGTCACAGAATTCGTTCCTGCACGACACGCATATTCCCACTGCGCTTCAGTTGGTAATTGCAAATGAGTTTTCTGCAGAAACGACTGCAACTCTTCTTGAGTCATCGATTCGACGGGCCAATTCGCCGTCGAAGCGAACTGCACTTGCAATGGTCCAAGTTTTTGCTCTGCTTCTTGACGCGTCAACCCTGTATTGGTGATTTCAACAATTTGTTTTTCGCGGGTCGCGGTCGCTGCCGCAACAAATTCACTCGGTTGAAAGCGGCTTGGGTTGACACCCATCATTTTTATCCACTGATCTTGAGTGACTTCCGTGCGACTGAGATAGAACGGTTTTGAAATCGTAACTTCGTGCGCAGGTTGCTCGGCTGCAGTTGCGTCGGCATCGCCAACACTTGCTCCCATCATGAATTTCCCTGGCGGAATGAGCAGCATCTCGACTCCAGACTCGATGTCACGCACTCGCCACGGCGAACCTGTCGCCACGATTCGCTCGCGGATGCTGGCATCTGTGATCACGGCGGGATCGGGGGCGACATCCAACACCACATTCCATATCGATGCGGATTGGTCTGCGGGGCAATTCAAGCTGGCCAAGAATGCGGTTGCGATAACAACACTGGCGCGAAAGAATCTTCTCATATTGAAATAGTAATCGCTTCGCAAATTACTTGTTTCTAGAACGACGACCTTCCTTCTATCTATATGCTGTTTATGTGAGAATGCTTTTGAAAGTTCGACTGCTTCATGCGTGCATTGCTCTGTCTGCTTTCTCCGCGTGCGAATCTGACCGCAAAGATTCCGTGGTACCAAGCGATCCGCCACCTGCAAATGCATACACCGA
>JBEELA010000277.1:0-8057 GCA_041168365.1 Planctomycetota bacterium | reverse complement strand
GCGCCCATTCCCTGCATGGGAAGGCGCGCTTGGGCGGCACCATCAACTACAAAGAAAGCCAATGTTGTTGCGGCACAGAGAATTCCGAAGTGGGATCGTGTCATCATTTTGGGGGCGGCTCGTTTTATATTTTTTTAACGTTAAACTTATGAATGAAGAATTTTCAAGAAAGCAAAGATTCTTGCCTTCCCTAAATTATCGGGGACAAGTTCTATTAGAGAACATTACGTACAATCTGGCACAGACTCTCAATAACTATGCCACAATTGTCAATCTTTGCAAATTGAATTGAGAACTCCTCTAAGTTTTGCAAAAGCAACACGAAGCATCTGTAACAAAAGCGCATTTATGGCAAAAAAAGCGGAAAAATCCTCAGCTGACAGCCCGACGATCGAGAATCGCAAGGCCTTTCATGATTTCTCCATTGGAGAAACCATCGAATGTGGCATGGAGCTGGTCGGAACCGAGGTCAAATCCGTCCGTGGGTCTCAGGTCAGTCTCGCAGAGGGTTGGGTGATGGCGGAGTTTTCCCCGCTTCGTCTGAACTTGCATGGAGTGCATATTGCAGAATATCCACCGGCTGGAGCTGATCGACAACATGTTCCCCTGAGGATCCGACGTCTGCTTGCCAAACGACGAGAGATTGAAAAGTTGGCGGGACTGATGCAAGCCAAAGGTGTTTCGATCGTCCCGCTGAAAATATATTTCAAGAATGGTTTTGCGAAATTGCTCGTCGGAGTTGGGACTGGAAAAACAAAGTCCGACAAACGTCAGTCGATTTCTAAGCGCGAGAGTCAGCGTGAGATCGACCGAGCGTTGCATCGTCGTCGCCCGTGATTGCGGAACTCGTTTTTTATGGGCTTGGACTTATGGGCTTGGTACAGGAATGCATCGACCATTGTCTGCATCGCGCGTTCCGTTCAAGCAATCCGAGATCACATTCGCAACGAATTCGGGAGAAAGAGTTCGATCATGTGGGAGAACTTTTTCACTGAAATTTGAACGAAGCATTGGAGTCTCGACAGCGCCAAGATTGACGCCAAAAACCTTGACTCCAATGCCTAGCCCTTCTTTCGCAGCACTTCTTGTCATGGAATCAAGCGCACTTTTTGATGCGGCGTATGCGAAAAAGCCAGCAAATGGATCGGTTGTTCCCATCGTTGATACGTTGATAATGCGTCCAGATTTCTGGGTCTTGAAGTGAGGCCAACAACGGATGATGAGGTGCGCAGGCCCGATCGCATTCACGGAGAATGTGTCGCGAAGGATGTCATCAGTCGTCCTGTCGATCGGTGAGAGTGGTGCGACTCCTGCACAATTGACAAGATTGTCGATGCGTCCCCACCGAGCGATGACGTCATCAACAAGAGTTGCTGCAGAAGGTTCGTCGCGCAAATCAGTTGTATGAATCATCAATCCTGGTGATGCGGAGCATTGACTTGCGGTCTCTTCAAGTTTCGATCGTGTGCGACCAGCGAGGGCAATGTGATGGCCTTGAGCAGCCAGCGCAATTGCCAGCGACCGACCAACGCCACTGCCTGCCCCAGTAATGATTGTGATTGGTTGATTCATGGCGCCTGCTAGGTGATCAATCGCATGACATCGTTATAAAACGTTACTGCGAAGAGAGCGCCGACGAGGACCAATCCAGCCAGCATCGCGCCATTTTGAAAACTCGGACTTGGCGGTTTCCCCCGTAGTTTCTCATATATTAAGAAAACCATCAGTCCTCCATCTGCAATGGGGATCGGCAGGAAATTGATGACCGCCAAGTTGACGCTGATCATGGCAAGGAAAAAGATCAGATATGTCATGCCTCTATCAGCGATGCGTGTTCCAATGTGCACGATGCCAACTGGGCCCCGCAGTTGCGAGACGCCGACTGTGCCACGAAAGAGTCGGTCGAGAGTCAGGTAGGTCATCATCACCATCTTGCGTGTTTCGGTGAATCCCATCGTAATCGCACGCAGTGGATTTCCGCCAGCAGAAAGAACAACATCGGCGGGCATAAACCATTCTGGACCCAGAGCAGGTCGCCAACGAAGTGTTGCAAGTGAATCGCGAGTTGTGGAATCGAGTTGAATCATTCGCTCTTCGGCCGCGGCATTGGGAGTTGGCGGAGTTGTCTTGATTGAAAGTTGAGAGAGACCCAAGTTCTGGCTGAGCGCACCACGCACAACTCCGAAGAGATCATTCCAATCTCCAATCGTTTGACCATTGATCGCATTAATGCGTGTCAGCGGCATCAGGTCGAGTGCAGCAACATTTGTCGGAACTCCAGGCGGAGGACCGACCACTGCGAATGGACGAGCGATAATCGGAGTCTCCCACGCATTGGCGATTTCTACGCCAAGCTTTCCATCTCGTCCGACGATTGGCGCACAATCAATTTCTTGCCCTTTCCGAAGCACGCGCAAATTGATCTGTTTTCCAGCGTGTTCTTGCACAGCGAGTCGAAACTCCATTTGGCGAGGGCCCGCAATATCGGCGGCGCGAAGAATGACATCTTCATCCATAAGAATTCCGTTCGCGCCAGAGGTTGCTGGAACGCGCCCAATCCGAACGAGAGGCGTCAATCCGAAGATGCCCTGTTCAAAGTCAATAAATGCTTGTGGCGGTTTTTCGGTGTACTCAAGAATTTGCCAGACTGGTACGCAGTTGATCGCAATGTCACACTCGCCGCCTTCGACGAACGACCATCGGGTGGAGATGGGTTGTCCTTTCGATTTCAATGACGCGTCATCGAGTGCTGTATAGGTCGTTGCAGGATTTCCATCCACCAACAAGAGAGTGCCACCGCGAAAATTTTTGTCAAAGGATTCGCGATCGGGGGCGGTCCCATTTGGACCGCTGAGATTTGCTGCGTTGATTCCCCACGCGTTCTTCCCAGGCATCGCATCTGGAGCGTGATTCCAAAATCCTGCGCGGCTGAAAACGCCATACAGAAAGGGAATCACTTGGGAATCCGTCATCAGTCGCGTGCTCGCTGCAGGTGCAATGCCGATAGACATCATTCCTGCCGCTTCGCTGTGTTTGGGAGTGACATTCAATTGAATCGTTTGTGCCTGAGAGCCAGCAGTTCGCTCGATTGTCATACGCAGTGCTTCGTTGGGCTTGCCCATTGCTGCAGCAATTTGCAGATCTGCAAATGTCGAGATCGACGCACCATCAATAGCGACAATGCGATCACCAGCTTGAATGCCTGCATTTGCAGCAGGATCTGCAGGCATGACTGCTCCGACGATGGGAGCTTCGAATCGAACACCAATCATGAAAGCCACGACAAACATTGCGATCGCCAAGAAAATATTGCAGGTGACTCCTGCCGAAACAATAATCATGCGCTTCCAGATTGGGGTGCGGTTGTATGAACGCGGGTCGACACTCGCAGCAGTGGGATCAAGATCATCTTGTCCGAGCATTCGCACGAAGCCACCCAGCGGTAAAGCGCGAAGTGAATATTCCGTCTCGCCGATTTGAAGATGTTTCAGCTCGCTGTCAGTCAGTTGCATCGCTCGCTTGCCAGTGCGCGCATGAATTGTTGGCTCGGTGGATCCAAATCGAATTCCAATTCCCTTGCGATATGCAAGGATCACTGGTCCCATGCCGACGGCGAACCCATCAACACGTACACCTGCCCACTTTGCCGCTGCGAAATGTCCAAATTCGTGGATCGCAACCAGAATTCCAAACCCAAGGAGGACCAACAATATGTTTGCGCCAGTGCCAAGAATTTCCATTGATTGAAGGGTAGACGAGGAAAGTGAAATTGGCAGGAATCCCATTCAGAAACCCAATTCAGGAATTGGTGAAAGGATCGTTCGGTGAAGAAATTCGTTTCAGCGAACTGGTGCGGCTGAATGCAATTTTTGTGCAACCCACTTTCGGGCCTGAGAATCTGCAGCGAAAACCGCAGCAAGGTCAGGCACGGGAGTTGGCGTAATTGCATCAAGCGCCCCAGAAACAAGCAATGGAATTTCGCCAAATCGAATTCGACCAGCGACAAAGGCCTCGACTGCCGCTTCGTTTGCTCCATTCAAGATCGCACCCGACGAACCGCCAGCTCGAATAGCGTTCCAAGCCAATTTGACTGCAGGGAATCGATCGTGATCAACTGGTTCGAATTCCAAGCCACGGAGATTTTTCCAGTCGAGTGGCGTTGCGGATCTTGGCGCGCGCATCGGCCAAGTCATTGCAAGTTGAATCGGAAGCTTCATGTCTGGCGGCGAGAGTTGAGCGATCACGCTTCCGTCGATGAACTCGACAAATGAATGCACGACCGATTGTGGATGAATGATGACATCGATACGTTCTGCGGAAAGATCAAAGAGCCAGTGCGCCTCGATCATCTCGAGTGCTTTATTCATCATCGATGCACTATCGATGGTTACTTTCTGCCCCATGGACCATGTTGGATGTTTCAATGCATCAGCAAGAGTTGCGCAATCCATTGTCTCGCGAGTGGCTCTGCGAAATGGTCCACCGCTGGCGGTTAAGACAATTCGTTCTACTTCAGTGGATTGGTCGCCAGACCGGAGGCATTGCAAGATGGCACTGTGCTCGCTGTCGACGGGCAGAATTGAAACACCGTTTCTGCGTGCGGCTTCGGTCACGATCGCACCAGCTGCGACGAGTGTCTCTTTGTTTGCAAGTGCGATATCGCATCCTGCTTCAATTGCAGACAAAATTGGCGCAATTCCTGCAGCACCAACCATTGCCCCCATCACCAAATCTCCACGACGAGCATGCGCTTTAATCAAATCGAGCGCCGCATTTTTGCCGCGATAGATCTCGATGGAAGGGGCAACATTCAGCGCGCAACTCTCGTCTGCTAATGCAATCGCAGTTGCGCCAGTCTCTTGCGCTTGCTGAATGAGTCGATCCGCGTTCGTTCCGGCAGCGAGTCCGATGATGTCGAAATGCACATCTGCATGAGCAGCAAGATGCTTCGTAACAATCAGCGTATTTTCGCCAATCGAACCAGTCGAACCGAGAATGATGAGTCGTCTACGAATGGGCATTGAATAAATAGCCTTGCAATAAAATTGATTCTTACTCTTTTCGTCCCTTCGCCTTTGACTTCTCGAATGGAGAAATCAAACGCATCGCGGCGCCATAAAGTGATCGACGCTTCGGTTTTGCTGGCGCCTCTGCAGTCGGCGTTGGAGCCGGAGCTGCCGCAGGTGTTGGGGGAGGTGTTGGGGCTGGAGCAGGAGTCGGGGTGTCTGAGCGCTGATCAATCTTGAGCGGTTGTCTTTCACGCTGAGAAGAAGATCCGTGCGACGCGCCACCACCCTGCGATCCACCCTGCGATCGCGAGCCGCCACGATTGTCATTGCGCCCACCACGATTGCCTCCGCCACTATTTCCGCCACTGTTTCCACCACTATTTGCACCGCTGTTTCCGCCACCGCCGCCGCGTCGACTTCCGCCGCGTCGTCCTCGGCCAGAGCGTCCGCCGCCGTCGTTACGATTTGGTCCGCGATCGTCGCGTCCTGCAGATGTTGATGAATCTCGCTGGCCATCTTGATGTTGACCATCTTGTTGCTGGCCATCTTGCAGCGAATCTGTGGATTGAGCATCTTCATTTCCAGCAGTATTGCCATCAGATTCAGTTTCAGATTCACTGCCGCGATCAACTTCTGGATAGAGCGTTTGTGCGCGAGCGATGAGTTCTGGAGGCAACATGAAAGTCTCGAGAGTGAGAAGCGCTGCAGTTTCGACATCGCAATCCGCGCGAAGTCGAGTGAGCAATTCTTCGACTGTTGTGTCCAGAACACCAGCGACTCGATTTGTCTCGAATGCGGATCGTTCTTGCACCATATCCATGATCGATCCAACTGTGCGTCTTCCGCGACCGCGTCGTCGGCGATTCGATCGTTGCCCACGCGAACCGGCATTTTCGTTTCGATTCGAGTCCGATCCTGAATTCGCATTCGATCTATTCCCTGCGTTTGGAGTGCGATCACTAGATGGCGCAGATTTTTGATCATCTGTTCTTCCGCCGCGTCCGCCGCGTCCACCACGAGTGTCGCGTCCGCCGCGGTTTGCCCCTTGCCGACTATCCCCTTGCCGATTATCTCCTTGCCGACTTTCTCCCGAGCGACCTGATCGACTTGATCCAGATTGTTCATCGCGATCGGTCATTGAATCGCGTACAGAAACTTCATCATCAAGAACTTCTGGCAGATCCTCGAATCCTCCAGCAAGCGCAATGGCTGTTGCATCAGCAGGAGCTGGGCGCCGCTTGCGTCGTCGTCGACGCGCGAGCGCTTCACTTGGAGTCAATTCCACTTCTTCTGCTTCGGGCAGTTCTTCATGAAGCGTGCCTACAAGTGGTCCACCGAGTGGTGGCAATCGATCCAATTCGATATCAGAATTATTCTCGTCGTACGCATACATCTCGACGCGATCCGCAGCGAATGCTTCGCTGATTCGCACATCGATACGCTTGGATGAACGGTCTTCTAATTCATGCATCGCTCTTCGGCGGTTTGACATGAACTCTGCCGCGACCCGAACCGAACACACAATCTCAACGCGCTGAATCTTCGCATGACTGAAAAGCAGGGCAACGCGTCGCATCGCATCGGCAGCAACAGCAGCGGGAACGCGAATTTCTCCGCTTCCACCGCAATGAGTGCAATCTGCGTAGTGCATCTTGCGCAAACTTGGGCGCATGCGTTGTCGGGTCATTTCGATGATGCCGAATTCACTAATCGGCGCGAAAGAACTCTTTGCACGATCGATCTTTAATAAAGTCGTCAGTCGATCTTCAATATCACGGCGATGCTTGATCAGTCGCATATCGATGCAATCCACAACAATCAATCCGCCGAGATCGCGCAAACGCAATTGCCTGCAGACTTCTTCGACCGCTTCGGAATTTGTTTGATATGCGTTCGTCTCGGAATCGCGCGCGCTTCGACTGCGACCGCTATTCACGTCGATCGCAACAAGCGCCTCGGTCTGATCGAACACAAGTGCGCCGCCGGAAGGCAACGCAACTGTTCGCGAATGGATCTCGTCAATTTGTCGCTCGATACCATATGCCTCAAAAATTGGCGCTTTTCCGTTGTAATACATCACTTTCCCAGAAGTCTTGGGTGCGATCACATCCAAGAACATCTTGGCGCGTTCAAAAGCGCCAGGACTGTCGACGATAATCGATTCGACAGTCGAATCGGTGTGGTCCCGAAGTGTTCGTACCAACACATCGCTTTCGGTATAGAGCTCGCATGGAGCGCCAGTCTTGGAACTTCGTTTTTCCATCGCATCCCAGAGTCGCTGCAGATATGCAGCATCGCGCTGCAATTCTGTCTTCGTGCTATCGAAGCCTGCAGTGCGCAGGATGAATCCGAAGCCTTCAGGAAGTTGAAGCGAATCGAGAATCTTTCGCATTTCACGCCGTTGATCTTCGTCTTCCACTCGTCGCGAGACTCCGACGCGATCCATATCAGGCATCATCACTAACAATCGGCCTGGCAAACTGAGATAACTCGTGAGAGTTGGTCCCTTCGATCCGAGACCTTCCTTGATGACTTGAACCAAGATTTCTTGACCTTTGCGCAGCGCTTGTTGAATGAGCGGTCGTTCACTTCGACCAATCTTCTTACCAACTTGTTCGGTGCGCTCTTCGCCAGGGAAATATTTTGGATGCAGATCGCTGATGTGCAGAAACCCGTTCTGCCCTGAACCGAAATCGATGAATGCGGCTTGGATCGCCCCTTCAACATTCATCACTTTGCCTTTGTAGATGCTGCCAACATTGGTCGCAGTTGCATCGCGTTCAGAGAAGTACGAGTCGAGTCGTTGATTCGCCAAGATTGCGATGCGACATTCGTCGCCTGGTTCATCATTGACCACTAAGGTGACAGTTCGTGTCGGCAACTTTGCCGCACGGGCGCGCGGTTTTGCGCGTGGTCTTGCAGGAGCTGGAGTGCCAGATTCCTCGCCAGAAGCAGAGTCATCTGGCGCATTTGGCGCATCAGGATCGGAATCTCCATCACTTCCTGGAGTGGATTCATCATCGTGCGCTTCAGCAGTGACTTCGCTGT
>JBEELA010000276.1:0-7334 GCA_041168365.1 Planctomycetota bacterium | reverse complement strand
TGGTTGCAGTCAGTGCGCAAGTCGCACGTGACGCAGATTATGCTGTTGCGCAATATGACCGCGTCCTCTTTCATCCCAAGAATCTGATTCCCGTAGATTTCGAGGGAGATAATCGTCTCTTTGTCGTGCCAATCGAAGATGTCGTTGCGATTTTTCGCACCGCAGGTGTTGGCGATTCGTGAACGCTCTAAGTTCAAGCGCTTCTGCTGAAATCATTGCCGTTTCACAAGCAAGTCGGCCGTTCAATGTGACGATCGAACCGCCAGGTTCCAAGAGCGAGACAAATCGTTTCTTGATGTTGGGCGCGCTTTCAAAGGGAATTTCTAAGCTTGATTCTCCGCTGCACGCTGCAGATACGGATCTATTTATAGATGCGCTGCGATCGATCGGCGTTCCAATCGAATGTGCCGAATCATGGGCGAATATTCACGGTTGCAATAGTCGATTTGCAGGAGGATCAACGGTCAATCTTGGCGATGGCGGTACGCCAACTCGATTCATGATGGCGATCGCGACACTTGCCCGCAAGCCTGTCGTGATTGATGGCAGCGCACGAATGCGTGAGCGACCGATCGCGGAAGGTGTAGAACTTTTACGTGCGCTCGGTTGCAAGATTGAATACGTCGAAGAAGAAGGAAGACTTCCAGTTCGAGTCGGTGGTGGTCGAATGCCACGCGGCGGGAAGATCGAAGTTGGGAGAACTGCATCAAGTCAATTCATTTCAGCCATTCTGATGCTCGCTCCGCGATTGGAAAAAGGCGTTGATCTTTTTGTCAATTCAGAATCGCTGACAAGTCCTTCGTATGTCGAATTGACATTCCATGCCTTGAAAAAATGGGGGATTCCATTTGATGTTTTTCGCAATGAGGTTGGCCAAATCACGCGAGTGACTGTCCCGCACTTTGAATTGTCTTCATGCGCCGTCGCAATTGAGCCTGATGCAAGTAGTGCTGTTTATTTCCTTGGTGCGGCATCGATTGTCCGTGATGCACGCGTGACAATTCAAGGATTGCCGCGCCTTTCGCGTCAACCAGACGCAGCATGTTTGCCGGCATTTGTATCTATGGGCGCGCAAGAATGGTCTGGACCCAACGGAATGGGAATCGAGGGAACTGCAACGCTCAACGGGATCGATGTCGACGCATCGCGTTGGCCTGATGGCGCTCTTTGTGTCGCAGCAGTCGGCGCTCTTGCCAAGGGTCGAACGCGTATTCGTGGACTTGAAACCTTGAAGGTGAAAGAATCGAATCGAGTGCAAGTTCTTGCTGAGGAACTTACAAAGATGGGTTGCCGTGTCGAGACCACACCAAGCAGCATCACGATCGATCCCGATTTTACAACAGCTCGTCCAGTCTTGATTGACCCAAGAGGCGATCATCGAATTGCAATGACATTCGCAGTGCTTGGATTATCTCGACCAGGCATTTCAATTGGCGATCCTCGATGCGTATCAAAAAGTTATCCAAACTTTTGGCGAGACTTCGCACTCCTGACCGATTCGCCACGCTGATACACTCGTTTTCTTCGACATGGGTCCATTTCTCTCATTCGCTCGACGCCTCCTTCAGTACCCTGGTCAACTCGCCTTGGCGCTTTTTTTCGCCGCGATTTCTGCAGCTGGGCTTGGCGCAGGATTGCTGGCGCTCGCACCAATTCTGAACATGATTCTGGGTAAAAATGGAACTGCGCTCCCAGAACTTGCCACGCAGTTCAATCAAGGGAAACCGTTTGTTGCGATTCCAGACTTTGTAATTGGCTGGCTGCCAGAGGGAAGATTCGAAGGAGTCCTGTTGGTCCTTGGAGGTTTGGCACTGCTGACTGTGCTTGGTGCAGCGGCGAATTTTTTGCATCAATATTTTTCGATTCAATTGTGTGCAAAGGTCATCGCTCGCATCAGACTCGATGCATTTCGTCATGCGATTCGGATGCCACTTGGTGAAGTCGTGCGGCTTGGGCCTGCGGAGTTTGCCAGCCGGGTCATCAGAGACACTGCAGAATTACAGGGTGGTCTTCTTGCGTTGACAAGCAAGACGGTTGCTCAACTCACGAAGGGAATCGCAGCATTTATTGTTGCAATCGTGATCGACTGGAGAATCGTTGTGGTCGCGGCAATCGCAGGTCCATTGCTTGGGATTATTTTGCGAAAGTCTGGCAAGCGTATTCGTCGCGGTGCGAAAGGTGCGCTGAAACATCAAGCAACGCTTTTGCGAGTGACCGGCGAGAGTCTTCAAGGTCTTCGTGCCGTCAAGACTTCCACAGCAGAAACAAGCATGTTGGGTAGATTTCGGCGCGCAAATTCATTGGTTGTGAGTGAGCAACTTCGCGCTCGAACTGCGCAAAGTCTGGCAAGTCCGCTGATCGAAACGCTGACAATTCTGGTGGTCATTGTTTTGGCAGCATTTGCAGTTCGAGAGATCCTTCGAGGAAGTTTGACTTTTGATGAATTCCTGCTTTCTTTGGGCGCGCTTGCAGTTGCTGCAGGTTGTGTACGTCCATTAGCAGGCCTTGCGGCGGAAATGCAAGCGGCCAGCGCGCCCGCGGAAAGGCTTCGAGAACTTCTTTCTATTGAAGCAGAGCCAACACGAACACGTAGTCGACCAAATCTCCTTCGGCATCAACATTGGATCAGATTTGAAGGCCTTTCATTTCAATATCCCAACGCTGAAGTTCTTGCTCTGAATGAAATCAATTTAGAAATTCGTCACGGAGAACATATCGCGATCGTTGGACCAAACGGTTGTGGAAAGACCACTCTCTTGTCGATGATCCCGCGTTTGTTGACTCCCAAAACTGGTCGAGTTCTTATTGACGGCGCAGATATTTCTCAAGTGAATCTCAAAAGTTTGCGGCGCCAGATCGGAGTTGTGACGCAAGAATCTGTGCTGATTCACGGGACTATTGCACAAAATATTGCTCTGGGTATGGCAAGTGCGACGGGTTCTCAGATCGAAGAAGCTGCGCGCCGCGCTCATGCCGATTCATTTATCCAAGCCATTCCAGGCGCGTATAGCGCCGATGTTGCGGAGCAGGGGGCAAGTCTTTCAGGTGGTCAGCGTCAGCGAATTTCAATCGCTCGTGCAGTATTGCGCGATCCATCGATCTTGATCTTGGATGAGGCAACGAGTCAGATCGATGCAGAAAGTGAAGCGCAGATTTCTCAAGCGATTGCGGAGTTTGGCCGTGAGCGAACTGTGATCGCAATCGCGCACAGACTTTCAACCATGCTTGCAGCTGATCGAATCATTGTGATGGATCGTGGAAGGATCATCGATTCTGGAACCCACACAGAATTGCTCATGCGCTGCGATGTTTATGCACGACTGGCAAAAAATCAGATGCAATCGGCTGATGATTCGATGCCCGAGATCATCTCCCAACAAAGTTAAGGCGTCTGCGATGCTGGTTCTGAAGTTTGCGCAGGCGCAGGCACAGAAATCGGTGCGGGCGCAGCAATCGGCGCAGGCGCAGCAACTGGCGCTGGTGGATACGCAATGATCATTGGTCCGCGAGATGCAGCCCATATTGCATAAACCAAGGCAAGAGTGCAGATTCCCGCGACAACAAAGAGCCAAAATTGAATCGCCTTTTCTAATCGATCGGATTGAGCAACACGCCTCTGAGTCGACAAAGCAAGATTCTCAATCGCTCGCGATTGACGATCGCTCGTCGCTGCAAATGTGCTGAGGGCGCCAGCGGTTTCGCGAAGACTCTCTGCAACACGAAGACTGACCTCGTGATTCAAATCAAGTTGTTGCTGCACCAACCCAAGGACTTGCGTCTGTTGATGTGAACCTTCAGTCAATTGTGTGAGGCCACGCTCGAATGTCTGATCTCGTTGACGCGAGCGAGCGCTGTTTTCTACAAGGGTCTCAAGTACTTGCCCTTGTTGTCGTGCGAGCTGTGGGAGCGCATCGAGTGTTTTCGACAGCGAAGTGAGCAGCGTCGTCAACTGTTTCTGAGATTCCGCTTGAGCCGAAAGTTGGTCGCGAAATTCAACCAAGAGCCGATTGTTATCGATTGGTTCCGCAGGTTGTTGCGCAAAGACTTGAACAGCTCGTTCAGCAACAACTTCAGTCGGCGCAACTGGAGGGGGTTGGCGCTTGAAGATTCTTGAGATGAATGACCCAATACCCATGGCTTCACACTACTGTATCGAACCGTGACGTGGCATGGATACTCATTCAATCGCTTGTTTCGTGCGATTCTCACATTGGCTTTGGGGTTGATTCTTTTCGCATGTGGGTCTCATAAAGATTCTCCCGTTCCTGTGGAAAATCACTCGGCGAAATTGCAGGCGGTCCGAGTTGCATCCCTTTCACCAGGCTTGACTGCAACGATGGTTGCGCTTGGAGTTTCCGACCGCTTGGTCGGGCGAACTCCTTGGTGCGAAGTTTCGGCCGATGTGCCCATCGTTGGTTCTCTTCTGGACCTGAACGCCGAGGCACTCGTGATGACTCGTCCGACGGTCATTCTCCTTCAACCTCCTGCGCAGGGCGAAATTGGCGGGCTCACGGATCTCGTGGCGACACATGGATGGCGAGTCGAACGATTCCAAATTGATTCGCTTGCAGATGTGCAGGCGATGCTCGAAAATCTTCCTAAAGTTCTTTGCGATCCAACCATCGAGAATGATTGTGCGAAGTTGCAGGAGCGTTCGCTCATTGTGCAGCACGAATTGAACAAAGCACTCGAACCAATAGCAAACGCAAATCGTGCTGGAAGAACTCTCGTTCTGTTGATCAGTTCTGAAAGCGTCGATGCGATGGGATTTGGAAAAGGTTCCTATATCGGCGACGCACTCGATCGAATGGGAGTGACCAATGCTCTCTTGCGAAGTGGATATCCATCACTTGGAGCCGAAGACTTGGCGAAGCTTGCTCCAGAAACTGTCATCATGATCTCGCAGCGTTCTGCTGGGGCAATCGAGCAACTTGCTCAAATTATGCCGAATTCTGCCCTGTTTTCCATCCACGCACCAGAACTTTTACAACCCGGCGGCGGGATGATTTCAGGTTTGATCAAGTTGCGAGAAGCATTGACGCAAGCATGTCAAGCGCGTGATAAGAACTCGCCGAGTTCAACACAAAAGGTCGCGCCATGACCAGGCGGCAATTTCTAGGGATCGTGGTCATTGCGCTTCTGCTTGTGACAGGTGTGGTCGTACGACTTTTCATTGGACGAGATCCTGCAGTTGGCGGAGTTTATTTCAATTGGCCAGATGAAAACATTTTCTTGTTGCGATTTGGAGCAGTGCGATCTGCAATTGTCGGAGGCGCTTGCCTTGGCTTGAGCGGATTACTCCTTCAAGCACTTTTGCGAAATCCACTTGCGTCTCCATTCATCTTGGGACTTTCAGCTGGCGCTGGTCTTGGAGCAATGATCGCCGCATGGTCTGCAAGCGTTGTCGGTGCAGGATCTGTTGCATGGATCTCATTTATCGCGCACGGTGCGGATGGGGTCATCCCAGGCACAGTCGGTTCGCTTTCCGTTTTAGTCTTGGTCTATGCGCTCGGTCGTCGAGGCGGCAGACTTGATCCGTTAACACTCGTCCTTGCAGGAACCGTTGTGGCAACAATCTGTGGAGCGCTCACACTGCTCGTGCAATCGCTCATGCCTCCTTCAAGTCGTGGCGATTCGTGGATGTGGTTTATGGGGCAAGTCCCTGAACTGCCTTCAAGCGGTGCGATGTGGACGGCAATTGCACTGCTTTTCAGCGCATTTGTCGCGAGTTTTCAAAACGGTGCTGCTTTGGATGTTTCCAGCACTGGCGATGACGAAGCGGAAAGTCTTGGCGTGTCACTGCGAAGTCTTCGCATTCTGCTTTTCATCTGCGCAGGTGCATTGGCATCCGCAAGTGTTGCGCTTTGCGGACCGATCGCCTTTGTCGGATTTGTTGCGCCGCATCTCTGCAGACTTCTTATTGGATCGCGACATCGCGCACTTGTTCCTGCAAGCGTGATCGCAGGCGCAGCGATTCTTGTTTGGGCGGATGCTGTTCGACAATCAATCGATGTCGGAGCGGGACGGTTGCCCATTGGAGTTCTGACTGCACTCATCGGAGGTCCAGTTTTTCTGATGGTGATGCGCTCTCGTCGCATGCGAGCCGGAGAGTGGTCATGCTGAAAATCGATTCGCTTTCATTTCAGTATGGTCATCGCAGTGCGCTAAAAGAAATTACTGCGTCGTGCGACGCGGGGAAAGTAGTCGCACTCGTTGGCCGTAACGGCAGTGGCAAGAGCACTCTCTTGCGCGCAATTGCTGGACTCGCTCATCCAAGTGGTGGAAGCGTCTCGTGGCGAGAACAACGACTGGCGGGACTTGCACCTGCTCGGCGCGCTCTGGAAGTCGCGTATGTTTCTCAGCGTCCATCACTTTCGATTGATCTGACGGTCCACGAAATGATTGCACTCGGTCGCTTTGCTGCGAAGACACGGCTGGACTCATTCTTGCGCATCGATCAAGCGATCGGACTTATGGGTCTCGATGCCCTGAAAGAACGCTCATTCCACGAACTTTCTGCGGGAGAACAGCAGCGATGCGTCATTGCTCGGGCGCTTGCACAGCACGAGACCAATGGATTGCTCGCACTCGACGAACCTTTTTCCAACCTCGATCCAGGCGAGACGATGCGGGTGGTTGGTGCGTTGCAACAGAGTGCGAATGCTGGAGCGTTGGTCGTTGTCGCAATTCATGATTTATCGCTGGTGGACAGAGTTGCGGAGAATGTCTGGTGGTTAGAGCAGGGGCAATTGATCGCTGCTGGTGCGCCGATCGATGTGTTGACTCCTGCGAAACTGCAAGAGATTTTTCACTGCGAATTTGTTCGTGGTGCGCAAGGCCTGACGCTGTCTGCACGGGTATGATGTTGCAAAGCCAATGACGCAGAGCATCATCATCTTCGTGATCATCGCGGTCGTGCAAGTCATTGCAGCGGGAATCGCAAAGAAAAAAGAAGCCGAGAAAAAAGCTCAACTCGAAAATCAAATGCTTGGGCGTAAATCCAATGCGCCTGCAACATCTTCAGTTGTTCGGCCTGTTGCTCGTGCAAATGTTCAATCGCCCACACCAAAGCCTGATCTTTTCGCAGCAGCGCAAGAAAAGGCTCAGCGCAAATCCGATGCAAGTATTCCTCGAGGAACTGCAAAGCCAAGTACTGCGGGCGGTGATTCTTTCACATCTGTGGTTGGGTCACGCAAGGAATTGGAAAAAGTCGCGGATCTTGGACCAAATTCCAAGCGTGTTGTCTTTTCGGATGCTCCGCGTGTTCATTCCAATCCGCTTCATATGACGCTTCACACTTCTGATGGCGAAGCCACATCAGCACAGTTGGCCAG
>JBEELA010000275.1:0-3034 GCA_041168365.1 Planctomycetota bacterium | reverse complement strand
GTCGCTGAGAACAATCAACACTCCACGACCCTGCCCGCCAAGCGCAATTGTGCGCATTCCATCGGTGAATCCGCCGATTCCTTCGGGGGTTCGATCGAGAAGCCAACGACCCATTTCTCTTGTTCGCCGCCGACCTCGCATACTTGTCAATCGTTCGATTCGCTCTGAACCAAATCCAAAGAGGCTGACACGATTGTTGTTCACCAGACCGATATAGCCAAGCGCCATCGCCAGTCTGCGCGCATAATCAAATTTGTTGGGATCCCCCCCATTCATTGACATGCTCATGTCCAAAGCAATCACCATCGAAAGATCTTCCTCTTCAAGAAAGAGTTTCAGAAAAAGACGATCGAGGCGGGCATAGATATTCCAATCGACAAATCGTAAATCGTCGCCGTGAGAATAATTGCGAAAGTCAGCAAACTCAACCGATTGACCTCGCCGACGACTGCGACGCTCGCCCTGAATCTTTCCCGCAAAAATTTTGCGACTGATGACATCCAATCGATCCAATCGGGCCATCAAACGAGAATCCAGCAAATCATCAACTTTCAAAATTGGATTCATGCCTGAGCCTCCGCAGGGATCAATCGCACGATCTCCGCGATGATTCCATCGCATGTCAAACCTGCTGCCTCTGCTTCGAAAGTTCGCGCGATACGATGGCGAAGTGCGGCAGTTGCCACAGCGGCGATGTCTTGCGTGCTGACAGCGCAGCGACCAGCGAGCAACGCTCTTACCTTTGCAGCCATGATCAAAGACTGTGCCCCGCGCGGACTCGATCCAACCAAGATCATCCTTTCAAGATCCGCGACTCCCCACATTCCGCCTGGATGCGTTGCAAGCACTAAGCGCACTGCATAATCCTGCACATGAGGCGCGACCAAGACAAAACGCACAAGTCGCTGTGCATAGGCAATTTCTTCTGCAGTCAGGACTGTCTTCGTTTGTGCTTCAGCAGCAACATTTCCAGTCGTGCGTTCAATGATTTTTGCCAGATCATCTCGCTGCGCATAGTTGATGATGACCTTCAACAGAAAACGGTCAAGTTGCGCTTCGGGTAGCGGGTATGTTCCTTCTTGCTCAATCGGATTCTGTGTTGCGAGAACGAGAAAAGGTCGCTCAAGCTTTCGAGTTTCGCCGCCGACCGTGACGCAGCGCTCTTGCATTGCTTCGAGCAACGCAGATTGACTCTTAGGAGAAGCTCGATTGATTTCATCTGCAAGCAATATCTGCGCAAAGATCGGTCCTTGCCGAAATTGAAAGTTGCGTTGACCAGTCGCTTGATCCTCGACGACAATCTGCGTGCCAAGAATGTCGGCAGGCATGAGATCAGGCGTGAATTGAATTCGCGAAAACTTCAGTCCAAGCGCTTGACCGAGCGTGCGGACGAGAAGAGTCTTGCCGAGTCCTGGGACGCCTTCAAGCAATACATGTCCGTCGGCAAAGAGCGCAATCAGAACTTGATCAACGACTTCACGCTGACCAACGAGCACGCGGCCAATCTCTTGCCGAAGTCGATCAGCTACGACGCGAAAATTTACGCACGCCTCGCGTACGGATGCAACGGAATCTAAATCATCTGACAAGGTGTTCGACGAATGACTCATGTTCGCTTTTCTTCGTCACCTTGTTCTCGCTGTTCATCTTGAGCGCGCTTCTTAGCACGGCGCAACCTCTCCATCGGCGATTCAGGATCTACATCCGATGGTGGTGCGTTTGATGATCCACTTCCACTTTCACTTCCCATAGCGACCGTTGAGTTCTTTGGTGAAAGTCGATCGATTTTCTTTGGAATTCCAGTTGTTTTCGTTGAAGTGGAATCGCTTGCCGCATCGGATAAGTCGACTTCCGTTCGTTGCCGAGCCTTTTTCCATGCAGCGACCATTTCGCCACCTGTTCCACGTGCGCCACCAAATGCTTGCTGGGCAATATCTCCAGCGGACTGCGAGTCAAACACCAATCGTCGTACGGCTACATCGATCACTAACAATGCAGCGGCGATGATCGCCAGAATGTCCCAAATGCGGCGGACACTTTCAGGTTGTGAAAGACCTTTGCGTTCGAAGAGATCAGTCACGGCAAGATCTCTCGAAGAAAGAACTCGCCCGCCTGTTGCTTGCGCAATTTCGCGCATGAGCGCCGCATTGTCTCTGCTTGTTCTGAACTCACGGGGATATGCCATCGAGACCGCGCCTTGTATCGATCCAGCAGAACGACTTCCATTCGCATCAATCAGACCAACATCGACAAGATAAGACCCTGTATCGGATGTGGAGAACTTTCCGCGATATCGCCCCGGTCCAACCTGCTCCAGAGAAAGTGGCGCGAGTGATCCGTCTGGGCGCACAACTTTTGCATCAGTTCTCATGAAATTCATAAGACCAGAGTCGCCTCCAATGGCTTCAAGCTCGACTGTCGCCTCTTCGCCATCCATTGTGGTCTTGAGCGTGACATTCGACGGCGTTGCTGGACGCATCAACCACCGAACAGTTCGCTCCCACATCCCTTGGAAGCCGCCCCATGCCTGCCACGCTCCACCCCAACGACCAGTCAAATCGCTTGTAAATACAGCAGATTTCCCAAGTCCGTAATTCCAATATGCAAAGATGGGGTCGTTTCCTTCGGATGTCTTATTGAGAATTGGAATCTGCGCCAGTCCTTCGCGCGGAACAGTCAATACATATCCCTTGATCATCGGAACCGAGGCAAGCCCTTCAAGAGGTCCACCAATCGACGGGCTGACAACAGGCTGAAAATCTCCTTCGACAATCAAGTTTCGAGAAACAATCGAAGCTTCCTTGATAAAAATCTTTGGAAGCAATTTTGGATTCAAAACATTATAAAAATTACCACCAGTGATTTCGGCGGTGTTTTTCATGCTTGTTAAATGCTCCGCAGTTCCATGACCTCCAAGCATGATCGTGGTGATCGTGATTTTTGCCGCCTTATATCCATCGAGCAATGCCTTTGATGGCGGAGCTGGATCGCCATCAGAAATTATGATCGCATGCTTCTGACCCGCCTTCACTTT
>JBEELA010000274.1:0-6108 GCA_041168365.1 Planctomycetota bacterium | reverse complement strand
CAACGCGCAAGCCAAACATATGCACGAGTCGTATACCTTGAACCACATCATGGCCCTGCCCTGCTTGCACTCGCCGAATTATCAGATGCCCTTGGACGGAGCGATGAAGCAAATCGCTTTCGAGCAAAGATGAAACGCTTGGGAAATTTGTGAAGAGATTTCAATCATGAGCACCTCAGATTCTCCAACTGCACCAGACGATCGCCCAGCGATGTCGCGACTGCTTGATCGACCGAATCGTCCTGCGACGATTGCTGAGTCAACAAAGGCCAGTGCGGAATCGCGTGTTCTGCGCCGTGAACCCCAGTTCAACTTGTTGGTCTTTCGATGTGGCGCAGAGTGGTTTGCAATCCCAGCCGAGTACGTTGTTCATGTTTCCAAGGTGACCAACGTGCACACGCTTCCGCATCGAACGAACAATTCATTCCGAGGATTGACTGCGCTTTCTGGAGCTGTCATTCCAGTGTTTGATTTTATTGGATTGCTAGGTGTACCACCCGCAGCTGAAAACATTCTTCGTAAGCCGCGCATGTTGACTGTGGGAACCGCTCAAGAATCGTGGGCATTTGAAGCAGACGATGTCCCAGGCGTATACGCAATGCCACGCAATGCGGTCAAGCCGCTTCCACTGACAGTTGAACAATCACCTCGTCGAATTTCCAGCGGATTGCTCTCGACAGTGCAAGGATCGACCTCGTTGATCGATCCGGAACGGCTTATCAACGAATTTCGGAATGCGATTGGTTAATTGATGGAACTCTCCTGATGGACTTAGGCGGCTTTTCAATGTTCGATCTCTTTCAGACAGAAGTGCAGCAGCACTGCGCCTGTCTGGCGGATGGATTGATTGCACTCGAACAGAATGCAAGCGATCCAAAGATGGTTGAGCCACTCATGCGTGCAGCGCATTCGGTGAAAGGTGCTGCGCGCATCATCAATCTCGATGGTGCGATTGGATTAGCGCATTCAATGGAAGAATGTCTTGTGCGCATCCAAAAAGGCACAGAAATACCGACGGCTTCTCGTATTGATGAATTGCTTCGTGGAAGCGATATTCTGCGGTCACTCGCAGATCACAAGAGCGAAGATGAAGCGCGAGCGTGGCTTGAACAGGAGGCAGGACCCATCAGCGCGCTTGCTGAAGGGCTGAACCTACCTCCGAAAGCTGGATCTTCTGCGAGTGTTGTTGCGCCTGCTGCGACTCCTGTTGCGCCTGCTGCGACGCCCGCGCCTGCAGCAACACCTGCACCTGCGCCTGCTGCGACACCTGCGCCTGCGGTTGTGAAAGTTGCGACTCCGCCCGCGGCAACACCAAGCGCCGCATCGGCACCAAGCGCAGCATCAGATGCCGCGGTGCTTGTTTCATCTTCAAGTCTCGAGCGACTCCTTCAACTTTCGGGCGAAGCACTCGTCGAAGCTCGCCGCCTCGAATCAATTCGCCGAACTCTCACGCGGGCAAAAATTGCACAGCGACAACTCTCTGCTGCCCTCGATTCTTTGCAAGTGACGGGTCGACATGCGGGCGATGCGATGACAGCAGTTGCAACAAGTCGCGATGCACTTGATGAAGCGCTTCATCAAGTCGAAGATCATCTGCGCCGAGGTGAAGAACTCGCAAGCGCTCTGCATAACGAAGCAGTCTCAAGCCGCATGCGTCCATTTGGAGATGCGTGTGGAGGCTTGGCTCGATCCGTTCGCGATGTTGCACGAACACTCGGGAAAGAAGTTCGCTTGATCATTGCTGGCGAACAAGTTCCCGTGGACCGCGAGATACTTCGACAACTCGAAGCGCCTCTTGGACATCTTGTGCGCAACGCAATTGATCACGGCATCGAAAGTCCAGACGAGCGTGTCGCTGCTGGGAAAACGCGGCAAGCATCTTTGCGTGTCGAGGCTCGACATCACGCTGGAAGTTTGATCGTGGAAGTGCGTGAAGACGGCCGCGGAATTGACCGAGCAAATCTCCGTGCAAGAATCGTCTCGAAGAAACTTTCTGAAACTTCGATTGTTGAAACCCTCGGCGATGCCGAACTCTTTGACTTTCTTTTCCTTCCAGGATTTTCAACTGCTGCTGCCGTCACAGATATTTCTGGACGTGGCGTGGGACTGGATGTCGTGCAATCGATGGCGCACTCCGTGGGAGGATCGATCGAAGTTCGTTCGAGCCCCGCAGGAACATCCTTCGCAATGCGGCTGCCTGTGACGCTTTCGGTTGTTCGCGCCGCAGTCATTTCAATCGCTGGCGAGACGTATGCATTGGCGCTTGCAAGACTGGAACGAATTGATCGCATCGCGCGAAGCGAACTCAAAACAGTTGAAGGCCGGTTGACGACTGTCATTCGCGGAGAAATAGTGGGACTGGTTCATGCGACTGAAATTCTTCAATTGAAAGCGAGCACGCAAAGCGAAAGCGCAGATGAACTGGCCATCGTCAGCGTTCTCGCTGGATCGCGCACAGTTGGATTCGTCGTCGATTCTTTCCTTGGAGAAGAAGATCTTGTTGTGCGCAGAATGGACGCTCGTCTTGGAGATGTTGCCCATGTCGACGCTGCAAGCATTCGAGAGAATGGCGACCTCCTGCTGATTCTTGATGCCGACGATCTCGTGCAGTCAGCCCTTCAATTGCTCGAGCAAGGAAAATTGCGCGGAGATGAAGGGCGATCAGCGATTAGCAAACGGAAACAACGGCGCGTCTTGGTCGTCGAAGACTCCATCACGGTGCGCGAAGTCGAACGACAGATGCTGTTGCGCGCTGGATATGCCGTCGACACTGCGGTGGATGGAATGGATGGATGGAACGCAGTACAAAAAGTGAAGTATGACCTTGTCGTGAGCGACGTTGATATGCCACGAATGAACGGCATCGAATTCGTGCGCAAAATGCGCGCAGACCGAAGATATGAAACGCTGCCAGTGGTGATTGTCAGTTATAAAGATCGTGAAGAAGATCGAATTGCTGGACTCGAAGCTGGAGCATCTGCGTATCTGACAAAGGGATCTTTTCAAGACCAATCGTTTCTGCAAACCATCGCTGATCTCATCGGGGCCGCGGTCTGATGCGATTTGCAATCGTCAATGATCTTCGAATAGCGCAGGAAATTCTCCGCCACGCCGTCGCCCAGATTCCAGGGGCATCGGTTGCGGTGTCGGGCATCTTCGAGCACGGTCAACTCGTCATCGAGCCGTGGCTTGACGATCCGATGCCAGGCTATGACTGCGAGATTTGATTGCTGGTTCCGACTGCGCTCGAGCGCGCTGCAGCAGTTGTGACACACGCGATTTAAAAGATTTCAAAGTCGCCGTGGATGTCGCATGGAATCGTCGCGCGATATGAACACCGTCGGGGGCACGGGAACGAGCAGAAACCGCTCCGCAATGAAAGGCGAAGGTTGCCAACGAGCCTGCCATTCGTGTTTCAGCACCGCGTGTTACATTCAACGCATTGAACCGTCGCTCACAGTGGACTTGTCGGGCGCCCGCCCGCGATGCTGGAAAAGCGAATTCCTATCAATCGAGTGACGGACATTCCGCACTCTTACTGCAGTAGCATAAAGCAAAGGTAAAACAGATGCTAGTAAATACAAAACAAGAATCACTTGGGGGAAGCCACACCGGGACCTATAGCCAATTTCGACGATCCATCCTCGCACGATTCCTCTTGTTAGGGGTACTGCCCTGTGCAATCGTAATACTTGTGCTCGTCGGTCTTGGAAATCGGCACAGCATGAACCAATTTCGGAACGACCAAGAGGAGTTAATGCGCATTACGGCTGCTGAAATTGCGTTTGGGTTTGATACCGATAACGAATCGACTCTGGAATTGGCGACAATGCTTGCGCGCTCGCAAGAAACTGGGATGTACGGAAAACTCCCTGAAACTGTTGCTTTATTAAATGCGCTCTTGAGTTCGACTTCTGGAGTTATTTCTGCCTATGTCGATTACGAACCGTCAGCGATTCCTTTGGCTCAACCTACACCCGTCATACCAGGAGCTTTCAATGCGACTGGTCGATTCTGCCCCTATGCGTGGAAAGACTGGAAAAACGGCGATTCGATAATTCTCAAGCCGAGTATCGATCAAGAGACCAGCCTGTGGTTTGCAGGTCTCCGCAAGGAGTTCGAACGAACTGGATCACGCGAGGCTCGAATCACCGAACCGTATGTCTATGAAGGACAGATGATGATCGAGCAAACATGCCCGATTATTATTGATGACAAGTTTGTTGGAATCGGCGGTGCTGATCGGTCACTGAAGAGCATCGACCAACACTTGCGCACCGTGTGTAAAAATATAGATGTGGAAGGATTTCTGATCTCGTCTGGACGAGAAACGCCTGGGTTTGAAAAATCACCAGCATTTATCGCCGCAACGACGGACGAAGTTCGTTCCGACGAGGCAAACACCAACGGAATTCTCCGAACTCATACCGTCGACAGCAGCCCGTATGCCGCACTCTTCGGCAAGATGCGAGGCTCAAAAGCCGCAACATTGCAGTACGCGGAAGATCCTGATTTGAAGACTCGCTGCGTCTATGTAAGCGTGCCAATCGCAACTGGTGGCTGGACGTTGATTCTTCGGCAGTCCGAAGAAGCGATGCTTGCTCCAGTTTGGGCGCAAATCTATTCGCAAACCGCACAAGGACTTGGCGGGTTGGCGATCATCACGATCGCGCTCTTGATTCCTTCAATACAGATCACGCGCCGAGTTCGTCGGGCGAATGTTGTCGCTGATCAGATTGCGTCTGGAGACCTCTCCACGCAAATTGTGGTCATCGAGGGTGGAGACGAAACAGAATCACTCCTTCGGGCTCTCAATACGATGGCGCAATCGTTGCAGACGATTGTTCGTGGAGTGAAGCAAGCAACCATTAATATCAATTCGACTGCCACGCAGTTGGCCGCGACTGCGCGCGAACAAGATGGATCGTCTCAGTCGCTCGGTGCAAGCACGACGCAAATTGCCGCCGCGATCAAGGAAATTTCGACGACTGCCGCCGATCTCTCGCAACTGATGGGACGAGTGGATCAATCTGCAAACGCCACTGCAGATCTTGCGCGTGATGGTCGACAATCGTTGCAAGGAATGACGACTGCGATGCAATCACTTGACGAAGGCACGCACTCGATTGCAGGTCGACTTTCAACCATCAGCGAAAAAGCAAGTTCGATCAATGCCATCGTCACAACAATCACAAAGGTTGCGGACCAAACAAATCTGCTCTCGGTGAACGCTGCCATCGAAGCTGAAAAGGCTGGCGAACACGGCGTTGGATTCTTGGTGGTCGCACGCGAAATCCGTCGCTTGGCAGATCAGACCGCGGCGGCAACGCTTGACATCGAGCAGACCGTTCGCCATATGCAAGGTGCGGTGAGTGCAGGCGTGATGGAAATGGATCGCTTCAGCGAACAAGTACGACGTGGTGTCACCGAGACTGCACGCATCGGCGGGCAACTTGGCGAGATCATTCAACAAGTCGAAGCTGGCACTGGTGACTTCCGACAAGTCGCCGAAGGAATGAAGGCTCAGACCGAAGGCGCGAAGCAAATTTCTGATGCGATGGGACAACTCACCAGTGGTGCCCGTGAAGCGGTCACCGCAGCGCAGGAAACATGCAAAGCCGCAGCGGGATTGCAAGAGTCGATCACATCGTTGCGTGACGGTATTGCGGCGTTTAAAATTTCAGACGCGTCGTAAGGGAGCTTGTGAATGCGCATCGTTGAAGTCTGGCTTGGTGAACAACGATGTGCAATCCCCGTTGGCGCAATCGATGAAGTATTGCCTGTCGTCGAGGCGCGAAAACTCTCGGGAACTCCGGATTGGATCGTCGGTGTCGCAAGACTCCGCGGCGCGTTTGTACCGCTCTTGGACGCTTCGCTCATTTGCACTGGCAAAGCAATCGTTCGGACAATGAATGCTCGTGTGATTCTCTTGCAAGTTGGCGCAGGTGGCGGAAGTATGCGCTTAGCGGTACTCGTTGATCGAGTCGGAAGTCTTCTGACGATCGACTTTGAAGCTTCGGGAACGCATCCAGGAATTCTTGGAGCAGGCCGAGGCGCCCTCACATGCATCGCAGCTGATGCCGCAGGCGATATCTATTTATTAGATCC
>JBEELA010000273.1:0-2984 GCA_041168365.1 Planctomycetota bacterium | reverse complement strand
GAAAGATGCGGCAGAAAAGTACAGCACAGCACCAATGCTTCAGAAACTTGACGCGAATACTCGAATGTTTGGCAGACAAGATGCCGCACATCGCGAGCGAACCGTCAAATTCCTTGTCGCTGCAGGAATGGCGCTCGACGCCGCTGGATACTTTCCCCCAATTGATGATGCACGAGCGAAACTTGATGCAGTCGCACTTTTCAATTACGGTCGATATCACGAAGACTTTGCAAACAGCAATCGAGCGGGCGGTGAGACCGAAAGTCACTTGCGTACTGCATGGGGTTTGTACTGCGAAACAGCGCTGATCGAAAGTGCAGATGCTGCGCTGCGCCAAGATGCGATGCGTCGCGCAATTGATCTCTTGCCTTCGATGCCACCTGCAAGAGCATCAGAGTGGCTGAAGAAGGTCTTTGCAAATGCAACGCTCGCGCCTGCTGCGCTTGAAATCATTGCTTTAAAGGCAGTTTCACTTCGTGATAGCCAACTTGATGTTGCGCAACGCGCTCAGACAATTTTGACAATGAAAGAATCAGTGGACACCTTGCTTACGCAAACTGGATTAGATATTCGACTTCTGCGAGTTCCGCTGCGAATGTTGACAACGGCGCTTGTTGGTGAAGCTGAATCTGCTTTGGAAGGTAATGCTGGGGGTGGTGGCGGCAATCGCGGTCGTCGCAATCCGCGCCAGCAAGGTCCTGTAGGCCCTCAAGAAATGAAATTGTTACTTCGTGCGATGCCGAGTGAGAATTGGATGTCAGTACTCGAGCCCAGCCTTGCAAGCCGCACGTATCGAGCTGCAATCGAGATTGCAACTAGCGCAGATGAGGTGGATGTAGCGATCGACTCTTTGTCGCACGCAGTCGCGCGATTTCCAGATCAAGCCGTTGAACTCGCTGATGACTTTCTCCTGCGCTGGGAGACTGGACTTGCTCCAAAGAATGCAGACGATCCGAATCAAATGATGTTCATTGGATTTGTGCGTGATGGAATGACATCTGCCCCGCTCACTCGTGGGCGACAGCGACGAAATCTTGATCGATTGGCGAGGCTGATGCTTGTGCTCGAAGAAATTGGCGTTGATCCCCGCAAACTCCCAAATGTTGCGAAGGTTTTTAGCGCCTGCCATGGTCGCACCGAAGTTTTCACAAAGGAGGGAATCACCAGTATTTTCGGCCCAATTGATGAGATTTCTCCAGAAACTTCATCAAGTCTTGCTGATCAAATGCGCTCGGGATTGAGCGGCGATTGGCGCGATCGAAAAGCTCAACAAGCAGCTGGCATGAAGCGATCGCCTGAAGAAATCAACGCGATGGTCGAGCGAGGTTATGCGCTTGCAATTGAGTTGATTGATCACTCGATCGTTGAGAGACCAAATTCGTGGCGTTACGCGGTTACGAAAGCTGGACTGACTTACGATCGCGTGCAATACAAACAAGATCAGAAGAAAGAAGACTTTGCGACATATAACCAATATCGCAAAGAAGCATTCGAGGCGTTTGCTCAAACTGCGAATCGTTACGCGGAGGTAGTACGCCGCGGAGATCAGCGTGATGATCCCAGCGTTTATCTTGCATGGTTCAGCGCTTCAGTCGGTGCGACGGAATTGAATTACCTCACTCGCGATGATTTGCTTGTTGAAGGCTCGCCGCAGGATGATCAGATAGATCTGATTCGCAAATCGATTCAACAACTTCCTTCTGATGCTGCAGAACGTCATACCGCCACGTTTGCGCAGGCAATCACTGATGCACTTGAAAAACTTGATCCTGATGTCAAGCCACGTGTCGTACGGCATGCGATGCGAATCATTGGCGAAAATCCCGCCGGAGCGCCACTGCGACGATTGACTGATCTTTATCAAGATCTGATGAAGGACGAAATCAAATTGCGACTTGCAATCGACGGCGACGATCAGGTGGGCACAAACCAGCGTTTTGGCGCGACGCTCACATTGCGTTTCACAAGCGAAGTTGACCGAGAAACAGGCGGATTTAGCAGATATTTGCAAAACGATGTTTGGGCTCGAGTTGGTAATTCGTATCGTCCAATGAACTATCGCGACCTTCTGAAGAAAAGCCTCGATGCATCGTTTGGCGACAACTTTGAAATCGACGGAATTGCATTCTTCGAAGCGCTTGCACCCCCGCGACCTATTCGTGAAAGTGGTGCTGAAGGATGGTTGGAGAAACCAGTTGCTTATGTCGTGTTGAAGGCTAAAGATCCCAGCGTTGACCGTATTCCTCAAATGACTATGGATATGCATTTTAATGACACTGCTGGACCAGTTGTGCTGGCCATCATGTCCAACTCTCCACAAATTGATTCTGCGAAGTCGAGCGGACCACGACCGATGAAAAATCTTGACGTCGTTCAGACGGTTGACTTGCGCGATATGGATAATGCGCAGAAGGGTCGTCCAATCATCTTCGAAGTTCAGGCGAAGGCAGATGGTGTCGTCCCAGAACTTGATGAACTCTTACCTGACTATAAAAACGCAATGCCCGGATATGAAGTCACAGAGAAAGGAGTCGAGATACGAACTATCAATCTGATTGAAGCGGATACTGGATCATCATTCATGAAATCATTCATGATGTCGAGCCAACAAACACAGAAAACTGATTACATCGCAGCAGATGAAACTGGTGCGTATCGCTTACCGACCGAGCGGTCGTGGTTGATCACGTACACACCGACAGCTGCAACGATCGGCAATGCTTTTATATTTCCGACACTCAACAAGAATCTGCAAGGGACGCTTGTTTCCCGCCAATTTGTAGACATGGATGTTGTCAGGATCACGGAGCAATCGATTGCTATCCGCGCGAGACTGTTGAGTTTAAGAAATCTGATCATTACAGGAATCGCTTGCGTACTGATCGTGATTGGCTACTTCGCACTTCGTCAACGCAAGCCGATAGCGATTGAAAAGGCCTCACTCCTACCAACCCGCATTACTCCAATGAGCGTGATCACAGCAC
>JBEELA010000272.1:0-2643 GCA_041168365.1 Planctomycetota bacterium | reverse complement strand
GCGCCTGGCCAAGGATGCGTGACGGCCCGCACAAGATTGCGCAGTTCTTTGGCAGACTTTTTCCAATCCATTTGACCATCAGCGGCGGTGCGCTTGCCCATCACGGTTGCATTGGTTTCATCTTGCGGTGTTCGCGGTGCTTTTCCTGACTTGATCAGCGGAATCACTTCTGCCAAGATCGCAGCGGATTCCTTTGCCATTCGGGCGGTCAACGAACGCGCGTCATCATCCACTCCGATGGCAACCTTGCGCTGAGCGATGATGTCGCCAGCGTCGGACTTGTCGACCATGTGATGAATCGTGACACCCGTTTCAGTTTCGCCATTGACCAAGACCCAGTTGATCGGAGCGCGGCCGCGATACTTTGGAAGAAGCGCCGAATGCAGATTGATACAGCCTGCGGGAAAGAGCGCGCGGATCTTGGCGCCGACCATATTTCGATAGTGAAATGACATCAACAATTCAGGCTTCATCGCACGAATGCGTTCAAGCCAAATCGGATGATCAATCTTTTCTGGAGCATGAACCGGAATTCCATGTTCCGCAGCGATACGTGCAACATTTGCGTACCAACCACCTTCGGCTGGATCATCACGATGCGTGAAGACGGCGACAACATTCAAGCCGCTGCGGATTGCCTCTTGCAAAGATGCAGCGCCAATTTCGTGATAAGCAAGAACAACCGTTCGCATTGAAAACTCCTTTATTTCAACTCTCGCGCGCAACGTGCGCCATTGCAACTTTGGCCGAATGACATTCGCCAAGCGTTTCGCCAACAACCCGATCAACGATATATCTCGGACGCTCGCGCACATCGGCATGAATTCGCCCGATGTATTCGCCCATCAGGCCCAGCGCAATAAATTGCGCGCCGATAAAGAAGAAGACGACTGCGAAAAGCGTGAAGACCCCATTTTCTGCCCATTCGGTTCCATAAACCAATCTCAAGATCAAAAGCAGCGCGCCAAATCCGATGGAAAGCGCTGAGATTCCTGCACCAATCCACGAGAGAAGTCGAAGCGGAGCAGTTGTCATGCAGGTCAATAAATCAAACTGCAAATTGATGAGATTCAAGACCGAATATTTGCTTGTGCCACGCGAACGCTCTGCGTGACCGACTGGAATTTCAGTCACTCGTTTCGCAAAGAGATTTGCCAGAACTGGAATGAATGTGTGCCGTTCGCGGCAACTCAACATTGCATCAACCACGCGCCGTCGATACGCACGAAGCATGCATCCATAGTCACGCAATTTTACGCCGGTCGATTTTCGCACCATCATATTGATGATGCCACTGAATACTTTTCGAAAGAGCGCGTCTTGGCGATCTTGTCGAATTGAACCAACCACATCAAAGCCTTCATCAATCTTCGCAACAAGATTTCCGATTTCTTCTGGAGGATTCTGCAAGTCTGCATCGAGCGTGATCAGGATGTCGCCCTGCGCTGCGCCGAAGCCGCAGAGGATCGCATTGTGCTGACCATAATTTCGATTCAGTAAGAGTGCTTTGATTTCACCCGGATTATTGCGCGCCGCTTCCGCAAGCATTTCAGATGATCCATCGCGGCTCCCATCATCGACCAGAATCAGTTCCCACGAACGACCTGCACGACCAAGCGCGCGACAGGCTTTCAATGTGCGCTCGAGCAATTCAGGAATATTGTCCTTTTCGTTATAAACCGGAATCACAACTGTGACTGATGTTTTCTCTACGCTCATCGGATGCCTCCACTGACGGTCGCGCGTGCACCTGCGAGCGTCTCTTTGATTGCATCAATCACATCGTTGACATCTGAGTCGGTCATATCTGGGAAACATGGAATGGTGCAAATTCGCGAGGAATTCCACTCGGTATTTGGAAGTTTTCCCATCCACTCTGGCCGATTCTCGCGATACCACTTCTGCCCATGTGATGCCAAGAAATGAATTCCAGTGCCGATATTGCGCGCCTTCAATCCATCCATAAAAGTATTGCGATCCATGCCGCAAATTTTTTCATCGACGCGGACAACGAACAGATGACGCGCATGCCGATGCGACCATACTGGATCGGTCATCGGCAAGATGCCGTCGACTTCAGCGAGGCGACTTCGATAGAGTTGGGTGATTGCTTCGCGTCGTTCGATAAACCAATCCAGTCGTGGCATCTGACGAACTGCAAGCACCGCGTTCATATCCGCCATGTTCTGTTTATAGCCTGGCTCTTGCACTTCGGCTTGCGGCGAACGACCTTGTTGGCGGCGATCATTTGCATCGACGGCCAATCCGTGAAAGCGCAGGCGCCGCACCCGATTGGCAAGGTCTGTGTCGTTGGTTGTCATCACGCCACCTTCACCTGATGTGATGTTCTTGATTGGATGCAGCGAAAAAATCGCAGGATCTCCGCCGCCAATTTCGCGCCCCTTGTATTGCGTTCCAATTGCGTGTGCAGCATCTTCCAAGATCGGTACACCGCGCTTTGCGCAGAGTGCGCGAATCGCATCGATATCTACTGGAGCGCCAGCATAATGCACGGGGATGACCAAGCGCGTTCGCGGGGTTATTGCTGCTTCGATCGCATCTGCGGATGCGAGAAAAGTGTTACGGTCGACATCGACAAAAACATTTCGCGCGCCGCGCATTTCGACCATGTTTGGAGTCGAG
>JBEELA010000271.1:0-5265 GCA_041168365.1 Planctomycetota bacterium | reverse complement strand
ATGTTCCGCCACATGCAGCGACGCCATCGCCACAGCTGTTGGCCCATCGAATCCCATTGCTGCTGCTCTTCGAATGACACGATCAAGATGTCCATCGTCTGCAACCTCGCAAGCATGCACATCATCAGTGCATAAGCAAAATCGATGCGCATTTGCTTGCGTGACTGCAGGCAGCAACGCCGCAAGATTGCGCGCCGCGCTTCCTTCGCGAATAAAGACACGCTGGCCAGAGGATATTTTTTCCATCGCCTCATCGGCGGTAAAGCATTCGTGATCGCTCGAAGGGCCAGCAGCAACATATGCCTGCAGTGATCGACCGCGCAATCCTGGCGCATGGCCATCAACACGCCCGCATCGATCAAGACCGAGTCCAATCTTTGCAAGAAGCGCAGTATCACCAGCGATCGTGCCTGGGAAGTTCATCATTTCAGCAAGCCCGATCACGCGCGGATCATCAAAGAGTGGCTCAAGGTCTGCACGCTCTAATGTTGCGTTAGCCGTTTCCATCGAACTTGCAGGGACACAACTTGATGCTGTAAACCAAATTCGCATTGGTGCGTTCGTCGCGTCAGCCATCATCCAGCGAATGCCAGGAATGCCGCAAACATTAGCAATTTCGTGCGGATCCGCAACCAATCCTGTCGTTCCATGCGGTACGACAAGCTCGGCACATGCCGATGGTGGCAACATCGTGCTTTCAATATGAATATGCGCATCGATGAACCCAGGCAAGATGACTCTTCCAGAAGCATCGATGCGCACGCGTGCTGCGACATCAATCCCAGTGGGAAGGACAGCTGCAATTCGGCCACCAAAGATCAACACAGAAGCAGGGCGGATTTGTCGCGTGAAGACATCGACAATCATTCCGTTCACAATGACGAGATCGCCTGGAGCATCACCTCGCGCAACTCGCAGAAATTCTGGGTCTGTTCGAGCGATCATGAAATCAACTTTGCGGCTCGAGTGTCCTTGAATGAATCTCGATCATTTTGTAGCAGGGGGCGAGAGTGCAGATTTTGTACTGGGATTCCCTTCCACCCCACCGAAGGCCGCTTGTCTGGGCGTCATGCCATTGGGCACGCGAGCAAGTCCAGTCGCAATAGCTTCTTTCACAAATTGATCCACCATTTTATCTGCGGCAGCTTTCCCTTCCGCATTGGTAATCGCCACATAAATTCGACCAATTGCCCACGCGGAAAAATTCCAATCATTCTGACTCTGACCGCCTGCCGATCTCATTGCATCAACAAAGAGATCTGCGTTTTCAAGATATGAAGTTTTCTCATCGATGATATTGCCATGACGGCTATATCTCCCCTGATAAATAAACCATATGTTCGATTGAACATTTCCATCCTGAATACGGACAACGCGCCCTGCGGCAGCAAGAATAAATGTGTCCTTTGCAGGGCGATAAATATATGCGCCTCCATCAATAAATTCGTTGAGGGTAATTTTCTGACCTGTCGCATCCAATTCGTCAATCGTTCGCATTCGCTGCTTGACTGCGCGTATGGCAATCTGTTCGCCTAATGAAGTGTCTGGAAGTCGGTCGTCATGTTCTTCGGCATATTCCAGTATGGCTTTTTGCACGAGTGGAATCTGAAGGTCAAGAATCGTGGGCAGGTCGTATGACTCTGGGATTGCTGGTGGAGTCGAGCATCCAGTCAACACTGCGAGACTCAGAACGATGAGTGCACTCGTGATTTTTCCAGTGGTCGTCATTAAAGCAACAGAAATTTTGGCGGTCTGCATATATCTAATGTAACCAATCGGCGAAATGTCGAGTGCTATACCGAGGTCGCCGCCGAAGCCTTCGTCGCGTGGCTAAGCAGCGTTTGGAGATCAGGCAGAGAGTCAACGTCGATTCGCATGATTTCACCTTTGCGAGGAGGGCCGAGCGCAGGGAAATTGGTCAAGATCGCAGCGGAACGGATTCGTGCAAGCGGGATGTAAACGATCGCGGAAAAATCCGAAAACTCGACCATCATCCCTTCGGTGGTCAGGCCCACAAGGACTCCGACAACGAATTGATCACTTTCATATTCGCCACCGTGTGCGCTCACTTGGATCGTCGTATGAAGTGCGCGATGCAAGAGGTGATGAATCGATTCGGGTGGTCGTGTCGGCAATTTATGTTCGTGTCGAGGTGATTCGCGCTGCGTCTCCTTCGCCTCGCTCTCGATCGGAGTTTGAGCAAGAATCAAAAGTCCAGGAACAGTGCTTGCAGAAATCCAATCATCACGACCCGCTTGCTGAATATAAGTTTCTGCGGTGACGATCTTCGATCGTGCGGCTTCCCTCAGAGCATCAGCTAGCAGCCAACCGGATACTTCGTCCCCATTTTTGAATCTGTATTTTACACCCACGAGAAACTCCTTCCGCGCTGAGCGCGAATGGCGAAGCGCGGATCAAGAGCAACCCACCGTTACCCACTGTCATTATCTTATCGCCGAAATGAGTATTCCAAGCAGAAAAATTGGTTCATATGTTGCGGAAATTTTGGATGATTTCATTTACAGTTGACCATGTCGTTGATCGCAAGCGCATGTCGATGTGTCCCGGTAGCTCAGTTGGATAGAGCAGCAGATTTCTAATCTGCAGGTCGGTGGTTCGAGCCCACCCCGGGACGTTTTTCACTCTTCGGTTATGGTCAGGATCCGCTTGGTTTGGAAACATTCACAGTCAAAACGCGTTTGTCTGCAGGCGGAACGCCTTTTTCCCATGATCTTGCAAGATTGAAGGTCAGGACAGAGGTTCCTGCTTGCGACACATCGAATTCGAAGATGCACAGAACTGACCCGCCTGGTTTTTGTGCATTCACAGGCGTAATTGTTCCAGTTCCATTTGACCAATTGAATTGCGGCAACAAGATCGGCGCAGGGTTTGCGTTGGAAGTATCGCTCGCAACTTTCCACTCGAATCCCGTACCAGAACTCATTTGAAGTTCAACCCGCAGAAGGTCGCCTACATTCACAGTCGTTGTCGTCGTCGATCCAAGTTGGATGATATCAATGCCATTTACAGATGTAATTTTTGATTCGCCGCCGGTGACGGTATCTCGCAGTTGGCAGATGATTTTACGTTGCGGGGCAATTGGATTTCTTCCAGTGATTGTTTCAGCGGGCGGATTTGCTGCATTGTCTTTATTGCAACTCGTGGAAACTAAGATAAGGATGGCAGTCGTTGACAAAAGAAAATTTCGCATGGATCAATAATACCTTCTCATTATCATCACACAGATGCATATGTTGCTTGGCACGAGCGAGCGGATCAAACGGATTCTTGCGCTTGCTGTGTTCGCTTTGACAATTTTGTCGCTCTTGTCGCTGCCAGAGCAAGCATCTAGCACTTCTCGGCTCTCTCTCTCGATCCCCATCTTGATGTATCACCACGTTGGTGATTGGGGAGAATCGCGAGCGGAGTGGGCGCAGTGGGTAGTACGGTCGAAAGAGTTTCGTTCGCAGATGGATTGGCTAGTCGCCAATGGATTTCACACGATTACTTTTCGTGAATTGCTGGAAGCAGAAGCAACGGCAGAATCATTGCCAGCGAAGTCTGTCATCATTTCATTCGATGATGGATGGTCGGCACAAGAAGGGGTGGTGCGCGCCGAACTGGAACCACGAGGGATGCATGCTGTGTTCTTCGTCTATACCGCTGCAGTAGGCGCTACGCCGAATAATTCTGGTTACATCTCGTGGCAGCAGTTGCGAAATCTTGAATCTGCTGGACACGAAGTTCAATCGCACACAATTTCTCATGGACGCCTGACGGATATGCCGCCTTCGCAACTTGATCGCGAAATGCGTGAGAGTCGCGCGACGATTGAAAGAGAAATGCATCATCCAGTCAAAGTGATCGCATATCCATTTGGAATCTACGACGAGCGAGTGATACGTGCTGCTTCTGCTGCGGGCTATGAATTTGGTTTGCGAGCGGACGCAGAACTTGTGCTAGGCAAGCCACTGCAATATCGGATACCACGCATTCGCGTTGGATATGACGATGGCATAGAAGTCTTTGCAGAAGCGATGATGCTTTCGCAATCGCAAATCAACGCGCAGAAGCCCAAGCAATAACCAGCACACTTTCAGGACCGGATTCGATTATCACTCGAGCACTTGTGATCAATGTGTGGCCAGTGGCAATTTTGACGGATTGACCTTCACAGCGAATCGTCGGGCCCGCCGATGCGGAAAAAGCATGAATGACAACGATTTCTCCTTCGGCAATCGTGCTACAAGTTTCTCTGTGCACTCGCATCCCCCCTCGCCAGTGTTCGCGGTGTAAAAACCAATTCACATCGCGGACGTTTGCGCCGATGGGATCTCCTGTCACCATTTCTTCGCCAGCGAATGAGAGAGCGTTGCCAGAATTTGGGAGTGTCGTCCAAACACAACTGCGTTCGATGCGCATTCCATCGCCGTGGAGACATGCGATCCATCTATCAATGCCAGGGAATTTTGAAAAGTTAGCGCGAGTTGGGACATCAGTGACCGAAAGTCGCCACGTCCATGAATCACCTCGAGCGTGATGCGAATGTGCGTCTGTTGCAATTTCTAAAGTGCTGCCAAGTCCGTTTGCCCACGGCATCGAGCGCGAAGATTCAGGAGCGAGAATCTGCATCAGTTGAGGAAGCCTATGGTGACTCTCATTGATGTGCATTGGTTTTGGTGTGCGCCACGGACACAGCCACGGACACAGCAACAGAAACGCATAAGTGTTCAGCCGTGAAAAGTCCTCTCGGGGCTCAGACAGTCCTCGGCGACCGACACGATTCGGTTGAACAAGTTTGTTTGCAAGTTTCGTCGGCCGCCTGCGGAACTCGCCCGAGAGAACTTTCCAACGGCTGGGCACGCAAGCGCAACAGATCTGAAAAACGTTAGAGCGAAAATTTGATTCGCCAACGTGGGCAGCGGACTGATTTGAACCCCGGCGAGTTTGCAAGCCGAGACGGAGTCTGCGTAGGCGAGGCGCAGCATGTTTGAGTCCGGGGGCAAATCAGTCCGCTGCCAAAATCTGCACGAGCCACTTTTGAGTCCATGCAAATAGATTTGCGCCACAGCCTCGGAAACAGCCATGACCAGCGGTCGACAGATGTGCATCGACAATTAATCAGCAACGCAATTACGTAGGGCTTCGTTGGTGATTTTTTATACGATCTCTAATATGAGCCAGAACTTTCAATCTCGCTTCGTAAATATCCTGACAGCTCCACCATTTCTATTTCTTCTTTTGGCATTAGCAATCATGGGATGG
>JBEELA010000270.1:0-2753 GCA_041168365.1 Planctomycetota bacterium | reverse complement strand
TCAAAATACTTCCAAAGTATTGATCAGCGAATACTTTCAGTCGGGGAAATTAGTTGGCTCAGCAAATCAAGATCGATATTTCCACCGCAGAAGATCACTCCAGCGGATCCAAAGTCACTGCGAGTGCGCAGTGGCCCAAGTGCGGCCGCGATACCAACCGCCGCACTTGGTTCGATCACGAGTTTCATGCGTTCGTACACGAGTCGCAGCGCCGATTTGATTTCAGCTTCTGAAACCGTCACAACGGAATCGACCAAGTCGCGCACGACAGGCCAAGTGAGGTCTCCGAGTGAGGTTCGCAGTCCATCGGCAATCGTTATTGCGCCAGTGGCTTGTTGTCGAACACCAAGTCGCTTTGATTCAGCAGCATCGCCGACGGTTTCGGGTTCCGCTCCGATGACGCGAATGCCAGGGTGAATCGCTCGTGCTGCAATTGTTATCCCAGAAATCAAGCCGCCTCCGCCAAGTGGAACAATGATCGCATCTAAATTTTCGCGAGTCGCTTTTCTGACTTGATCGATCAACTCGAGCGCAATTGTTCCTTGCCCAGCGATAACTTTCGGATGGTCGTACGGAGGAATGAATGCGCCGCCAGTTTTTACAAGTACTTCTTGTGCAGCAGCTGCTCGTGCTGCGACAGTTGGCTCGCAGAAGATCACGCGGCCGCCGTATCCCTCAACCGCTGCGACTTTCGTTCGCGCCGAATCATGTGGCATAACAACATGTGCCGCGATCCCTCGCAACTTCGCAGCGAGCGCGAGCGCTTGCGCATGATTGCCAGAGGAATGAGTCACTACGCCATGTCGCGCTTCATCGTCCGTCAACGACATGACCGCGTTGCATGCGCCGCGGAACTTGAACGATCCCGTGCGTTGAAAAATCTCACACTTGAAATGCAGTGATCTGTTCGCCAACCCATCAATATGCTTGCAAGTCATCACAGGAGTGTGATGCACCCACGGCGCGATTCGCTGTGCGGCAAGTTGCACATCAGAAATGTCCGCGGCAAATGTGGTCATGCGGCAAAGGATAGGGTGGAGTCCGACCGAGGCGTTTGACCTGAGTGGATCAGGGAGTTCATCAATCGGAACCTTCGGAGGCCGCCATCGCAATTTGTTTTGCGCCACTTCCAGTTGATGTCAGCATCAAATATGCGCCACCTATTGCAATCATTCCGGCAATCCACTGCCACCAACGAAAAGTTTCTCCAAATATAAAAAAGCTAGCCGCGCTGACAAGAAATGGTTGCATTTGTAAGACACCACTGGTGATCACGATGCCAATTCGAGCGATGCTTATGTAATAAAGAATGTGGCCAATCGCAATTCCCACAAATGCGCTGACCGCTAGATACCAAAGAATGTCAGCGGGTAGTTGCGGGACATACGCGCCGTGATCGCGTCCGTAGATCAGCATGAGTGCAATGAGACCCACCGCTGTCATTTGGCAAATCACCGCAAATGCAATGACTGGGTGGTACTTCCCCATCCAGCGGCGCACACTCAGTCCATACATTCCATATCCCAGCGCACTCAGCACTGCGAGTGTTGTTCCTTTGATGTTGAATCCACCTAGCGCAGAGTCGCCACCCAGCAATATTGGGAAGAGGCCCAGCACGAGAATGCATGCACCAAGGATGTATCGACGACTTGTGATGATCGGGCGTTCGCTTGGAACTAATAAGTACGCACCGATTGCGACCCAGATGAGTTGCGTGCGCAAGCCGAATGTGACAAGCCCGGGATTCATTTCGTGAAATGCAGACGTAAAAGCAGCTTGTCCACCAACATTTGCGATTGTGGGGATGAGTGCAGCAAGCCAAATTCCCGCGGGCAGTCGTTTGCGCCAGATTGCCCAACCAATCACAGGCATCCAGAAAATCGCGCTTGCACCATATCGCCACCCGTTGTTTGTCCAGAAATCAACGTGATCTGAAAGATGCCGTAAGAAAAGTGGCACCGTCGACCAGCTCAGCAGTGTCAGCAGAAGGCAAGCGATTCCAGTTGAAATTCCTGTACGCGCATGAATTCTCCGAATTCCAGCAATCACGATCGCATCTTCCACGCAAGAAAAACGAATGCGATGAAGATTGGTATTGCTATTGCTGTAATCGTGAGCACGCGATCTTGTTTACGTGAACGCGAAAGTGCGTCGGCATAAGGAATCGTGCTGAAGCTGACCATGTCATATCGCGGCGTATAAAATTGCGGCACGACACCGTGCAGAAAGTGCTCGAACTTCTTTCGCATACGAAAAGCGCGCGATGCAGTCTTATCGCGCATCTCCACGAAATTCGTCAATGCCATTTCGGCGATCGCATCTGCATTGCGCTTGCGATCATGTTCATATGCGGCAAGTGCTCGTGGAATGTCATCTGAGTGCGCAGCAAGTGCGTCGGTCAGCGATTCGCAATCTTCGAAACTCGCATTTGCGCCTTGACCAAAGAACGGAACGATTGCATGGGCGGCGTCTCCAAGCAAAACTGCTCGGCCGCGCATGGACCAAGGCCGGCAGCGAATTGTCAGCATCGCGCCGACTGGGTTGGTTGCGAAATCGTGATCGAACGTCGGCATCATCGCGAGTGCGTCTGGATATTCGCGCTGGAAATGCTCTCGAGCAATGACTGAGTCGCGGATCGAATCGAATCCGTTTGGATTGGTGCCAGTCGATTTGTTCGGCCAAAAAAGCGTGCACGTGAATGAGCCGTCAGGATTGGGAAGCGCAATCATCATCGATGCGCCACGCGGCCAGAT
>JBEELA010000269.1:0-3804 GCA_041168365.1 Planctomycetota bacterium | reverse complement strand
CGTGATGATTTCGCGGGCAGTCGAAAGCACGGCACTCGGATTGAATGTGTCCAACATCCCTTCCATGCCAAATCGATTTGGATTTGGCCAACCGAGCGTGCTCATTGGCCAGAGCGCACTGGAAAACCACGTATCAAGAACATCAGGATCTTGCGTAAATCCCGCGGCATTCAAGGCAGGAATGAGCGTCGCATCAAGCGACTCTGGCGGACAAACGAAGACTTCGATCCGTCCATCGGGAAGCGTGCGACGAATCTCTGCCGCGCCACGATCAGTCCAAGCAGTTGCGCTTGGAACTTTCGCCGCATCGAACGAACACGACCAAACTGGAATGCGGTGCCCCCACCATAACTGACGAGAGATGCACCAATCTCGAATCCCCTCATGCCAATGCTGAAATGTTTTTGCATATCGCGCTGGGAAGAATTTCAATCCTCCATCGCCGTCACGTGCTGCGCCCGGCACCGCATCGATCGATCCTTCGTATTGCTCACGATGCATTGCACGAAGCGCGCTTGCGCTCAATCGTGGATCGGTGACTCGGACATACCACTGGTCTGAAAGGTATGGCTCGACCGCAACATGACTGCGTGATCCGTGGCCGACGCTGTGTCGATAGGGCTTGACTGCCTCAAGAAGTCCGTTCGCTTTGAACCATGCAACCACAGCTTTGCGCGCGTCCTCGCGTGAAAGTCCTATGAACTGCTTTGCGGTCGCACTGACATCGGTCCATCCGTGACGGTCACTGATCGAACCATCGGGCGCCATAATGTTGATGACTTGCAGTTCGTGACGGCGACCGAGTTCCCAGTCGTTGGCATCATGCGCTGGTGTGATTTTCAAGAATCCGCTTGCAAACTGCGCCTTTGCGTCTTGCGGATCACCACCAAGAGAAACGGGCATTACTACATAATCGTCTTCGACGATTGGAATGACTCGATCGACGATCGGCAATCGCACACGCTTGCCTCGAAGTGCAGCGGCGCGAGGATCACGCGGATTGATTCCGATTCCACTGTCACCCAGCATCGTCTCAGGACGAGTCGTTGCAACAGTGATGTGACCAGAGCCATCTTCGAGTGGATATTGCAGATACCAAAAGAATCCATCCACTTCTTCCATTTCGACTTCATCATCGGAGAGCGCAGTTTGGGAAGCAGGATCCCAATTCACCAATCGTTTGCCGCGCTCAATCAGACCGTCGGCGAAGAGGCGGAAGAATGACTCGCGCACCGCTGCGGTGCACACAGGATCCATCGTGAATCGCGTTCGAGCCTCGTCACACGAAGCACCCATTTCTCTCAGTTGCGCAAGAATGACTGATTCGTATTCGTCCTTCCAATCTTGAACTTTCGCCACGAATTCCTCGCGTGTGAAATCCGTGCGGCGTTTTCCTTGCATCAGCAACCGCTTCTCGACGACTGTTTGCGTTGCGATTCCAGCGTGATCCGTGCCTGGCATCCACATTGCATTCATCCCGCGCATTCGAGCAACACGGACAAGAACATCCTGAAGCGTGTTGTTGAGCGCGTGTCCAAGATGAAGCGCTGCCGTCACATTTGGCGGCGGAATAAAGACTGAATACGGCGCGCCAGAATCCGTGGGCTGGGCATGAAAACAACCCACTTGCGACCAGCGGGCGAGAATGGATTTTTCGTGCTCGATCGGCGAGTACGATTTCGCAAGCGTGATTTCTGTCATATCAAACCAAGTCTACCGATCGACCCGTGAATGGGCTGCGATCGATGTGTATGCACTTGTGATGGCAATGCTCGTCGGCATTGGCAGTGGTTGCGGGCATCCAAACAGCGCCGCACCGATCGATCCCAACGACTCCGCCGCAATGCGAACTGCGATGGATGCTGTCGAAACTTCGCTGGGTTCTGCACGCTTTGATGAAGCACTGCGGATCGCTGTGCGACTGACGGAAGTCGCACCAAAGAATGGCGATGTGTTTGAATTGCTCGGTCGTGCGGAGATTGCTGCGGGACTTGCAGCGACAAATCCTGCGAGGAAGAAGGCGATGCGCGTTGCAGCCGCGACTGCATATTCGCGTGCGGTCGAACTGAGCCCGCCAAGTGCTGGATTGCTCAATGCCGCTGGAGTTGCAGCGCAAAGTTCTGGCGACCCGACTGCTGCAGTGGGATTTTTCGCGCGTGCTGCGAAACTTGATCCTTCCAATCCGCAGCATCCGCTCTTTGCGGGGCTTGCGCTGTTGCAGACGGGACACATCGAAGAAGCTCGAATTTCACTGGAAATTGCTCGAACACTTGATCCCAAATCGCCCTGGCCCGTGAGTGCGCTTTCAGGAATCGCACTGACTTCTGGCGACGCGCAAACAGCACTTGCGTTGGCTCGCGAGGCGCGCGTGCTTGATCCACGCAATGATGAATTGCGTGTTCCAGAGGCGAAGGCACTTCGAAAGTTGGGACGACACCAAGAAGTTCTCACGCTGCTTCTGGCGCTTCCTCAACAAGCCAGGATGACTGAAGCAATCACGTGGGAAATTTCTTCCGCGCACGAATCACTTGGCGATCGCGCCGCTGCTGCGCAAGTGTGGGCGAAGTGGGCTGAAATATCTGGGACGCCAGAAGCTGCGGCTGATGCAGTGCGCAGATGGACCGGAGCAGGCGATCCAATTCAAGCGGCGACTTGGCGACAAGTCGCGCGACAGCGTGGATGGCGAGGCGAGTGACCTGTTCGATTGATTGCGCCTCCATAAGAAAGGGCGCAAATTTTTTAAGGCGAAACTTTCTGCTCTGATTTTGGGGTTTTTTGCTTCTCTTCGGTCGAAGGTTCCGCCTTCGCCGCAGGCTTCGCGTGTTCTTTGAAAAAACGAACAATCAAAACGGCCGCACCCTTAGGATTTGAATGCCCACCATCATGAATTACAGTGACCAGTGGCGCACCCTTGGTCGATTCATAAATTGTCGCAGTCAGGTCCCCTTCCTTCGCCCACGGCTTTCCCTCATCAGAACAGTCGTTGGCTTTGCGCACAATGGCGAACGTTGCTTCTTGATTTGAAAATTTCACGAGGGGATCATTTGTGCCCGCAACATGCAGCACTGGCATGGGAACCAAATCTGACGCAGGCTTCCTGTACGCACTAGCAACTGGCGCAATAGCAGCGAAGGTTGCGCCACGCGCTTGCCACAGCAAATAGCTGAAAAATCCGCCGTTGGAATGGCCTGTGGAAAAGATGCGCTGATCGTCAACCTTGTACTCCTTGCGCATCGATGCAAGCATGGCGTCAAAAAATTTGAAGTCACGATCATCATTGTTCCCAACCGCTGTTTGCCATCCAGATTTCTTACCTTCGGGATCGACAAGTTGACTGACTGTGGGCAATCCCTGCGGGAAAACCAGAATTGCTTCGGGCCACGCTTGCAGCATTCCCGATGCGCGACTGGCTTGACTCGCAGTCCCGCCGTGACCGTGCCAACAAAAAACCAGCGGCGTATTTGCAGTTGCGTTTGCCGGCACATGTACAAGCGCAGTGCGCTCAACGCCGTCCACGATCCATTGCTGTTTTACAAATGCTTCGGATGTCTTGGCCGGAAGCTCGGGAGTTTTTTCTTGGGCATGAATCGGCAGTGCGATAAATGAAATCGCCAGAATTAGTGATAAAATTCGCATAATTTATGATAACGAAGTTGGAAGAGTGACTCCGCGAGAGTGCGATCGCCATTTGTATGCTTGGGGAATGTCACGACCCACCTCTTCAACCAAGCCTGATTATGTTTTAGGCACACACGACGCAGAGCATGCTCGACTTGGAAAACAACATTCGCTCTGGCGCGAATT
>JBEELA010000268.1:0-4655 GCA_041168365.1 Planctomycetota bacterium | reverse complement strand
TTGAGGAAATCGATGAGTGTCGGAAGATCATGTCCGTCGATCGGTCCAACCGTGACAAGTCCGAAATGTTCGAACCAATGATTTTCAGCGATGAAAGCCTTGGATGATTCGCCCATGCGGTGATAAAGACCTTTGAGACTTTCGCCGCCTGGCATATGTCGCGCCATTTCTTTTGCGCGTTTCTTGAACTCGCCATAAGTATGTGAGAGGCGCAAGCGATCGAAGTATGCAGAGACCGCACCCTGTGGTTTTGCGATACTCATTCCGTTATCGTTGAGAACGACAAGGAACTGTCTCTTGAGCGTTCCTGCATTGTTCAGTCCTTCCATTGCAACGCCATTGACGATCGAAGCGTCACCAATGAGCGAGACGGTCCGCCGACCATTTGGCTTATCGACAGTCCAACCTTCGCCGTTGAGAGAATCGCCTCGAGCCATGCCGACAGCAGTTGGGATTGCAGTTCCTGCATGACCAACAGTGAACAGATCGAAATTGGATTCACGTGGTTCTGGGAAACCAGACATTCCGCCGCGCTGTCGAAGTCTTGGCAGGAGATGCTGTCGTCCAGTCAGAAGTTTATGGGTGTAGCACTGATGACCGACATCAAAGAGCAAACGGTCATAAGAAAAGTCGAAGACATAGTGCATGGCAACAGTGAGTTCGACGACGCCAAGATTGGGAGCCAAATGTCCGCCGCTCTTGGAGACTTGCTCGCAAATAGCGTGACGAATTTCGGCGCAAACTTGGACAAGATCAGCCGGAGGAAGAGCCTTCAGATCGGCTGGAGAATGGATGGTTCCAAGGAGATTCATAGGTAATTCTTGTGGAAGAAGTATAGCGAGTTAGTGAAGCGGAGTCGGAAGTATCTGTTTGAAAAATTTTCTTGCCGATGAAGCAGAATTTGGCAGAGAACTACCGAGTTCGAGCTGCAAGATATTCGGTCACCAGTATGAGATGCTCGGCATTTGACCCAAGCGGTTCGAGAGCAGCAAGAGATTCCTTGCGTAATCGTGCGATTTCATGACGAGTTTCTTCAACTCCATACACCGCCGGATAGGTAAGTTTTCCTGCGTCATGATCTTTGCCGACTGCTTTGCCGACATGCTCCGCAGACTGAGTGACATCTAAGAGATCATCGACGGCTTGGAACATAAGTCCGATGAGATCTCCCCAATGATCAATTGCTGCAAAACTTTCTGCCCTAGCACCGCCACAAATTGCTCCCACTCTGCAAGAGCAGCGCAGAAGCGCTCCGGTTTTGTGATTATGAATTTGCTTTAATTTCTCGCGTGAAGTCGTGCTTTCACTGAATCCACCGAGCGAGTCATAGACCTGACCAACAATCATTGCTGAAGTTGCATTTGTCACTTCAAGGGCGATACGCCCTGAATCGCGTGGGGTTGAACACGCTGCATGCATCGCCAATGCAAGGAGTGCGTCGCCTGCGAGAATGGCCATAGCTTCGCCGAAAGCGACGTGAACCGTAGGTCGACCGCGTCGCATGAGATCGTTGTCGAGAGCTGGAAGATCATCATGAACGAGACTGAATGCATGCACCATTTCGACGGCAGCTGCGGCCTCAAGCGCATCCACTGTAGAAGCGCCAACCGATTCACAGCACTTTAGAGTGAGCAGGGGTCGAAGTCGTTTTCCGCCGCCAAGAAGAGCGTGCGAAACCGCATCCTGCAAGTTGGAGGGATAGGCGGCATCATGAACGAATCGTTCAAGCCGCCGTTCGATCTGTCCAAGCAATGAGGGGCAGAAGACTTCGTTTTCAATCGTGGGTGCTGCACGCATTAGGATCAAGTGTAGTGAATACCCGAAAAACGCCAACTTACTATGATTGCAATCTATGAGTTTCCTTTGGGATGGATTGTCGCTTCTTATGGAGCGTGGTGGACCAGTCATGTGGCCTTTGCTGCTGCTGAGTATCGTCTCGGTCACCCTGACGGTGGAGCGAATTTGGTTCTGGCGCAAGATGGGGTCGCGTGGATCTCGGGTTCGGCTGCGTGCAATGATTAACGCACTTCGAATGAATGATGCAGAAACTGTTACAGCCTTGGCAGAGTCCGATGACAGTCCATACGGCGCGGTCGCAAATGATTTGGCTTGCGATGGACCTTCCGATGCAATTGCAATTGCAGCAGTCGAGCGTCAAAGACCTCGATTGGAGAGGTTCCTAAATATTCAATCAACGATTGTCACTGCGGCTCCGATGCTTGGAATTCTCGGGACAGTTTCCGGAATCATTCGCAGTTTCGAATTGCTTGGTGGTAAAGACACATTAAGTGATCCACGACTTGTTTCTGCAGGAATTGCGGAAGCTCTAGTCGCGACCGCGAGCGGTCTGGTTGTCGCACTCATTTCTCTCTTTCCATACATGTATTTCCGATCACATTCTGACAAGGCGATCGGCGTGATGGAAGGGCTTGTCGCAAGTGCGAAGTTGGGTGTTGAACGTCACGGCGGCGATCCAGATTCTTCGCTGCGCACTGCATCGGTTCGTCTGCAAGAAGAGAAGCAATACCAAGAGTCTAAAAGCTAAAAGGCGTATGTCAAACGAATCATGCACGCTTGTTCCACTTGGATCTTGCCCTGCATCTTCGCTTCAATTACAACCTGATGGAAAAACATGCATCATTGGTCGATCGGCTGGTGCCAGTTTTCGATTGGATCACCAATCTATTTCGCGACAGCACGCGTCTCTGACTTATTTGAATGGTCGTTGGGCAATCACCGATCTTGGGAGTCGTCATGGGACTACGTTGAACGGAGTTTCACTCGAAGCGCGTGTGCCGATGCCGCTTCGAAGTGGCGATCGAATCGGAGTGAATCCATGGTCGCTTCGTTTCGATGTGGGACAGAGCGAAGGTGCAACAATCGTTCAATCTTCTGCGATGGATTCTGGCGGAACAGTAATCGTTATGGCGCCTCCAAAGGAGAAGAGCCAAGCGCAAATTCAACTCGACTTGCTCATGACTTCATCCGTCTCGATTTATGCCGCAACAACAGAGGTTGGAATAGTGACCGAAGTTGCGAAAGTTTGTGTTGCGGGCACCAAATGCGAGCGCGCATTGATCGTTCGATTCTTGGATTCGGGAGTTGGAGCAGGCAGTCGTATGGAACTCATGGGTGAATGGCCCGAAGGTTCTTTGAAGAATCGACCTGTCAGCCGAACATTGTTGAGCGGCGCTGCCAAAGGGAAGCCTGTTCGTTTGAGCGAAGATGATTCGTTTGGCGCAGCACAAAGCATTGTTGGAACTGGTGTGAACGGCGCTGCGTGCATTCCGATCATGATGGATTCGAGCGTCGAGGCATATCTCTATCTCGATCATTTTCAAGGCAAAGTCAATTACGAAGAAGTGCTGTCGTTCAGTCAGGCGATTGGTCGCTGGACTGGATTGTCACTGATGAAACTTCAGCGCTTCGAACTCGAATCTCGTCAGCGTGAATTACTCGAAGAGCTCGCAGCAGCTCGCCAAGTGCAAGAACGAATGATGGGTGCGATTGCTGGAAATCAAGGTGATGTTGTGTGGGCGATGTGTTCGATTCCTGGTCAGGTTGTCGCAGGAGATATCTTTGGAGTTCACCGATCTCCAACGCAATTGGGCGCAACGGTTTTTCTTGGTGATGTGAGTGGAAAGGGACTTGGTCCCGGTCTGCTTATGGCTGCGATCACTGCACATCTAGAAGCGCAACTTTCGGCAGGTATTCGCGCAGAAAAAGCGATCTGTGATCTTTCAAACTTTATTGTTTCTCGAGCAGTTTCGGGTCAATTTGCAACATTTGTGATGGCGGAAGTGGACGCAGCAGCGCGAAAGATTAACTTCTTCGATGCGGGACACGGCTATTACTGCGTAGTCGATCGAGTTGGAAATGTGAAACCGATCGATGTCGATGGTGGTATTCCAATTGGAGTCGTCGAAGATTTTCTTTATGAAACGACGGAAATCCCACTCGCCAAGGGAGACCGACTGATTCTTTATAGCGATGGGCTTGCGGAGCAACGCAATGTTGAAGGGGAGTTGCTTGGTCCTGATCGAGTTGCCGCAGCGCTGGTAGGAAGTTTGGGCTGTGAAGATGACGTGAATCGTTTGACGGAATTGTTGAAGGCGTTTGCCAAGAATTTGAAGTACGCCGACGATGTCACGATTGCAAGCCTGATGCTTGCGGGAGATGTGACGTAGCAATTGCGATGCGTTGAACTCGCGATGGGATTCGAAAAACAAGTCAAGGAGAGTGGGAAAAACCTTCTGTATTTGCGGCAGGGATCCACAGCCGAATGTCATTGAGTTCTTTCATCGTCATAGATTTAACGCTGCCATCCGAGAGCCCTATTGCGACGGACTTTCCGTATCGGTCAAACGGAACCGATTGATTTTGGAAAACCAAGAGTTTCCCGATATCTCCACTGCTTTGGTTTACGGGTTCTGGAACCGTCATAATCGATGCGACAATCGTTCTGAAGCGATCAGAGGTCGTCGCATTCGCTTCTTCCAGTGTGACACCACCAAACCCCCAAATGTCAGTTTGTCCGAGTCGATGAGGAACGACCCACGCTGACCCAGGTTCGAAATCTTCAAGCTTTGAATACGGAATGGCGCTCCGATTTAGAAAAATACTCCCTGTGAAGGCGATGGTGTCAGATGGTTTTT
>JBEELA010000267.1:0-11156 GCA_041168365.1 Planctomycetota bacterium | reverse complement strand
AAGAAATCTGCGCATTATGATAAAGCGCGTGCGTTGGCACTTGCATGATCGAATCGATTGCCCGCTGCCGATATTCAATTCCATCACGAACGCGAACCACGACTCGATCGCACTCTGCGGATGTCAGCCGTTCAAGATATCCATCCCAGCGCGCACGAACCTTCGCAAACTCAGCGCGAATCGATGCGATATCTGGCAGTTCGCTCGTCGGAGGCATTGTCACTGTCGCATCGCCCTCAAGCACACCAATCCAAATTCTTTCCGCACCAACGAGATGCACGATGGTTGCATGCACAGATCCCATTCCAATTGGAAACTCTCGGCGGAAATCTGCGTCGGGAATTGTTGCGGCAGCATCGAGTGTGCGTCCAGTCATCCATCGCAGCCAATCATGCGCATCACATGCAATCGTGTTTGAATTCATAGTGCAAATCCTTATTGTTTGATTTCTGTCACTGCGCTGGCAACAATTTCGCCCTGTGCATCTCGTGCAACTGTCTCGACAATGACCATGCCATTTATGCGCTTTGATTGAACGGCGAAATCCATACTCTTTGCGCCATCTTCGACCTTGACAGTGGCCAACTGCCCAATGACCGCCACCACTTTGGGCGCAGAGAGCAACGATCCATCTGCGCTGTGCAATTCAATATTGACGGTGACCGAATCTGCACCTTGGCCCAAAGAAGAAATCGAAGCATTCACGATCAAAGAGCTGACCGCTGGATTTGCGCATGCGCAGAGCGCGAGGAGGAGAAGACTTCCAGTGATTTTGAAAACGAACTTCATCGTATTTATTCCTTGAATTATGAAACATGCATTTCGTGTAAGTGATTGTGAAGCGTAACAAATCATCTATGCGATCGCATACCGTATGCACTGTGACCGCTGCGAATCAAACTGGAACACCCACTGCAACAGAAGCCAACTTTGATGGGCTCGTTGGCATGACCCACAATTACGCTGGACTTGCCGCAGGAAATATGGCGAGCCAGAATAATGCGGGTCGGATTTCAAACCCAAAGGCTGCTGCACTGCAAGGCATTGCGAAAATGGAGGCTGTTGCGGCGCTTGGTGTGACGCAGTGTTTCCTTCCGCCTCAAGAGCGACCAGCCATTTGGATATTGCGGCAACATGGATTCACTGGCGACGATGCAAATATTCTCGCCGATGCACACGCCAACAAGCCGCATCTGCTGGCGCAATGTTGCAGTTCAAGTTTTATGTGGAGTGCAAACGCTGCCACTGTCGCACCAGCACAAGATGCGCGCGATCAACGAACGCATTTGGTCGTGGCAAATTTGAAGTCCATGCCGCACCGCGCAATCGAGCCGCCATGCACGCATGCGATTCTGAGTGCTGTCTTTGCGGATCGCGAACGATTCGTTGTTCACCAGGCGCTTCCAAGCAGTGCGCAGTTGGGCGACGAGGGTGCAGCCAACCACACACGTTTATTCGACGCAACAAACTCTCAACATCCCGCAACACATTTCTTTGTATTCGGAATTGACACAGCAAATCCGCAGCGGCAACCAAAGATTCATCCTGCGCGGCAAACGCTGCAAGCCAGCCAAAGCGTTGCCAATTTGTTGCAACTCGATCTTGCGCAGTGCGTCTTTGCGCAGCAACACCCTGACGCCATTGACCAAGGTGTTTTTCACAACGATGTTGTTGCGGTTGGAAATGCATCCACCCTGCTCTATCACCAAGATGCTTGGCTTGATCATGATCGGGTCATGGATGCGCTTGCTGAGCGCGTTGGCAATTTATTTTGCCCTCTCGCGGTCAGTCGCGATGAACTGACGATCGCCGAAGCAGTCTCGACATATTTATTTAATTCGCAACTTGTCACGACAACCGACGGAACTATGACTTTGGTATGTCCCAGCGAAGTTGAACACCATGCTCGCGCGCGCGCAGTTGCGCAGCGCATTCAACAGGATCGCCGTAATTCAATCTCGCGTGTGGTGTATCTCGATGTGCGAGAAAGCATGCGAAATGGTGGTGGACCAGCGTGCCTGAGATTGCGAGTGCCGCTCGCACCTCATTCTGATTCCGATCCTTCCACGAATACTTTGCAGGGCATTCATCCTGGTTGTATTTTCAATTCGCAGCGTGCCGCACAATTGCGAGCATGGGTTGAAACGTGGTATCCCGACCAACTCACTCCAGAAGATCTTGCCGATCCGATGCTGCTCAAGCGCAATCGTGATGCACTCGATGCGCTCACGAAACAACTTGGCCTCCCTGCAATCTATCCATTTCAAGGCTGATTTCTTTAAAAATCGGACTTCAGGCTTTGGTGTGGGTGAAGGATCCGTTGTTCCTCTATAAGTGGAAGGGTTCAACGGCCTTGCGACCGCCACTGCCAAAAATGGTGCACCTGACCACTGGACACCATGACATCGATTCGGGGATCGTTGACTTACTCGATGACCTAGCAACGTAAGTTCTATTGCAGTATGAACCTTGCAACCGAAATCGACCAAGGCTAACCTTACCTCCACGGGTTTTAAATTGTTCATCAAAATTCAAGATTCTCACAAAAGCCCTCACCAATTCTTAGTGTCCACCAAATCTGGGGAGGTCCACTCGACAGCAAGCGCGTCTCGCAGTCGACTATGCGTTGGAGTACGTGAGCGGTCCGCGCCGCCAGCGGCGATCTCAAGCATCGCATCTGCCGTGCGGATCGCAGAGATCACGAGCGGATGGTCGGGCGAGAAGCCAAGAGCGCGTGCTTTCGCCAGCGTGCGCACCACCTCGATCGAGGCTTGGTAGGTGGCATGCCAATCAACGACGACCACTTTCGCAGCAGTGCAGCCAAGCAGCTCGCACCAGGGCGCGGGATTCACCAGCACGCAGTAGCCGTGCTTGATGCGGGACACGCCAGCTCGTTCCCAACTTGAGGCGGCTTCCGAAATGCTGCGATACGAATAGCCCGTGGCTTTCGACACTTCGCGCAAGCGCACGCCGCGCGGGTTGCCGATCAGATGCGCGATCAGGAATGAGCGGCAGTCGTTGCCCAACGTATCGCGTGAACGGAGCAGAAGAGTGGACGGTCCGTCGGCGCGATTGCCCAGTGGCTTCTTCTTCTTCTTCGTCTTCGTCTTCTTGGCCTTCGCTCCACTTGGCGCAGCATTTTCCAGCGCGTGCCAGAGTTCGGATCGCTGGTCATTTACTGAGGTTCGCACCAGTTTATTGAGCCGCTGGCGGTTGATCCTGGTTCGGTTGGCGGTCACCCATGCCCGAACTCCCTCGGCAAGGCGGGGCTCTTGCGATGTGAATTCGAGCGAGCACCACACGAGTTCCTCGGGGTCGATGACTTCAAGCTTTGCGCCCGGCAGAATGACATTGAACGGCACGCCGAACTCGCGCCACTGCGCATGCAACACGTCGAGCAAGGCGTCGCGGACGCCGGCCTCAGATGTAGTAGGCGAGGTCTTCATGTCCCAGTTCCTTTACGATGTTTCTCAGCGAGGGGCGGATGCGGTGGTGCGGGTCTGGCATGCGTTGGACCCAATGGATGGCACGGTTAATCTCTTCGGCGGTGGGTTCGAAGAGACGTAGGTCATCAAGGTGAATTTGCTGGCGACTGCCCATGTCGTCCGCCGCTGCGTACAGTTTCAGCGCGATGAGGTCTATGCGCCCGAGTAGGTGCAGGGTCAACCGATCCCCGATGCGCATTGCTGTGAGCCTCTCCGCGAATCTCTCGGGCAGGCCGCACTTCACAATCTCTTGCGGTCCTAAGTTGACCCAGCGAGATCCGATTTCCAGCAGTTCTGAGTGCGCCTCTGCTACGCGGGCGATGGCTCGTTCGACGGCTGGCGGGAAGATTCCGATGGCGACAATTTGCAACTCTTGTGGCATCCAGTTGCCGAGTACATCGACGTCCCGCGTGGAGCGGGTGCCGATTCCCTGGAGCGCGAGCGCAGTCCCGCCGCAGACGATCCAATCAACTGGCGCTGCATCCTCCAACAAGAGCGCATCATTGAGCTCCTTGAGCAAGGGGTTCAGGTTGTGGATTGCGAGGCTCATGGTTTCATTCTTTCCAACGGCATGGCATTGATCTGACTTTCATAATATGGAAGTATAACTTCTGAAAAGTGGAAGTCAAGCCGCTATTTTAGGTGTCGGATCCACCCGCCTGTGCCGATGATCCGCATAGCCCGCGCGGCGCAGATGGTGCAAGAACATTGAGGACGGAATCATCAACGCCTAAATACCCTGCCCCAACAATTCATTGACTTCCAAGCGTGCGATACTGCAGCGCTTCCGCCAAGAACACTGCATTGACTTCAACTTCGCCCGCAAGGTCTGCGATTGTCCTCGCAACTCTGCGAATCTTGTCGTATGCCCGCGCACTGAGCGCGAGTTCATCCAATCCTCGAGTCAATAAATCTGTCGCCGCTGCATCAAGGCGACAATGTCGATCAAGAACATCGACACCGAGCCGCGCATTTGGAATATTCCCCTGCCGATTCGCCGCGCGACGACGTGCTTCGATGACTTGATCGCGCAGAGTCTCGCTGTCGACACCAGGCTTCACTCGCGCAAGATCTCGCGCACTCACTCTGCGCACTTCGACATGAAGATCGATGCGATCCAGCACTGGTCCAGAAACACGCCCGAGATATTCTGACATCATCCTCGCACCTCCTGCGCCTGCGACTCGATCGCCGCGCGCAGTTGGATTCATCGCCGCCACCAACATCGTGACTGCTGGCCAGCGCACTGACCCACTCGCGCGTGCGATCGCCACTTCACCGCCTTCGAGCGGTTCTCGCAAAGCTTCCAGCACATCTCTGCGAAACTCTGGCAATTCATCGAGAAACAAGACGCCGTGATGAGCAAGCGTGATTTCTCCAGGCCGCCCCATCGGACCTCCACCCACAATCGCAACTGCGCTTGCACCATGATGCGGCGCACGCACAGGTCGTGCAATGTCGAGTGTGCCGCGCGGAGTCTTGCGAAATTCGCACATCCCAACGCACGAACCGATTCGCATGACTTCCAGCGCTTCCTCCGCCAAGAGAGGCGGCAGGATCCCAGCGAGTGCGCGCGCCAACATGGTCTTGCCACATCCAGCAGGACCAAGCAGCAGCGCATTATGCCCCCCCGCTGCAGCGATCAACATCGCACGCTTCGCAAGCACTTGCCCTTTGATATCTCGAAAGTTCACAGGCGCGAGTCCAGGCGCTGGAAGTTCGTGTTCGTCTGGCAAATTTGCATCGAACGATTTATCTGCAAGCAAAGCCGGCGCAGATGGAGCACCCTCGCCCCGAAAAAATGCGACGACTTCGCAGAGCGTCGATGCGCCGATCACTTTCACGCCAGGAACAAGCGATGCTTCAATCGCATTTTCTATCGGCACGATGACTCCACGATTGTGATCACGCGCCATCAATGCAGCGCTGACAGATCCACGAATCGGACGCAATCGACCATCGAGCGCGAGTTCTCCGGCGATCAACCAATCCGCAGGTGATGGCGCATCTGCTCGCTTTGGCTCCGCAGTTCCAGCAGCGAAGAGCAAACCCATTGCAATTGGCAAGTCATAGACGGGTCCCTCCTTGCGCGTACCAGCAGGCGCAAGATTGACCAACACATGATGACGAGGGACTTCGAATCCAGAGACTTCGATCGCGCGCCGAACGCGTTCGACGGATTCGCGAATCGCCGCATCTGGCAAGCCAACCACGCAAATCTGAGGCAATCCATGGGGCGAAAGATGAACTTCCACTTCACACGGAAGTGCATCGATTCCCCGCAACATAAAAGCATGAACAAGTGCGTGCACAGCGAGAACCTAGTTGCTTGCCGACGACGTCCGACGAATCTGCCCCTTTTTCTCTATCTTCAACCTTGCGAGCGCCACTTGGATTTCTCAACTCTCACACTCTCGATTCTGATCGGTACCGTTGGCGGTCTCCTCGGCGGGCTCTTTGGAATTGGCGGCGGAGTTGTGATCATTCCCCTGCTGACAATGGCGCAAGGAAGTAATCCGCATCTCTATCAAGCGGCAAGCCTTGTTGCGGCACTGCTCGTCAGCGCGGGCAGCATTCCGCGACACATTCGTGCACAGGCAATTCGCTGGGAATTCGCACTGCGCACAATTCCATTTTCGATTGCAACCGTTGGCGTAGGTATTGCAATAGGCATTTTTCTTCCCAGCACACAATGGCTCGAATGGATTTTTGCGGCGTTCTTAATCTGTGTAGCGATTTCTGAAATCACTCGCCGACTGCAAAATAATTCTACAAATTCTAACTCTCCCGTGCTTACCGAACGACTTGGGTGGGGACCAGCATCCATCATCGGATCGGTGATGGGAACGCTTTCTGGATTGCTTGGAATTGGCGGTGGCGTGATTGCGATGCCGTTGATGCGTGTCGTCAATCACTTCGACATTCGTACAACGATCGCAACAAGCGCATTTTTAGTTTTACCAACGGTCATCGTTGCAGTGATCTTAAAATTTTCCACGCTCTCATCTGTCAAGACACCAGCAGGCGATCCCATCACTCTCAGTGCGGCACTCTGGCTTGCGGCAGCACTCGCGCCTGGCGCATTTATTGGAGCAAACATTGGCGCGTCGCTCGTTCACAAACTTCCGATGCGCAAGCTTTCTTTCGCATTCGGATTGCTTTGCGCAATTCTTGCAATTCGTATGTCGGGGCTCGTCACCTTCAAGTGATTGGCCCATTCAAGTGATAGGCTCGATTGAAAGATGAATTCAGAAACTCAAACCAATTCACCTTCTAATTTTCGACGCAATCTTGTGATTGCTCTTGGAGTACTTTGGGTCACTCTTCCACCTTTGATGGGTTTCTGGTTACTTGGCGAATTAGGCACCGTCGGTGATTGGTTGAAATCTTATCCCGACTTTGGACTTTTAATCTTCGTTGGGATCTTTGCACTGACTTCTGGCTTCGGATTGCTTCCAACTTATGCACAAGCAATTCTTGGCGGGTGGGTCTTCGGTGTCACGATGGGCACCGCTGCAGCGATGTGCGGATTACTCGGCGGTGCGGCGATCGGATTCTTCTTTGCGCGCATCATCAGTGGTTCTTCGATCAAAGCCTTCATCGATCGCAATCCACGCGGGCGTGTGATTCGCAGTGCCCTCGTCGAATCGAGTCAGCGAAGAACTTTTCTGCTCATATTGCTTCTTCGTCTTCCTCCCAATTCTCCATTTGCAATTGCAAATCTGGCGATGGGTGCATCTGGAGTACACCCACTTCCGCTTCTTGGCGGAACCGCTCTGGGAATGTTTCCACGCACCCTCGTCACGTGTGGTGCTGCTGCCGCAGCGGCTGCGACAGGCGCAAAAAACTTTCAGCAACTGTTTGCTGAAACTGGATGGGGATGGATCGCAGCAGGATTTATCAGTTTCATTATTGCCCTACTCATCATTCGGTCGGTGTCGATTCGCGCACTCAAGAATGCAGGATTGATGGAACAGTCACCACCCTCGCCGTAAAAATACAGCCGTGGAAAGATTGCGCAAGTATCAGTTGCGCAAAGATCAGTTGCGCAAGGATCAGTTACTCAGGGCCCAGTCAACGGCGGCTGCACTCCAGAAGGATTTGCAACTGCTGGAGCAGGATCAGGGATCGTCTGAGTTGAAGTGTCGCGGGCAGACGGCGCTTCCAATCCATTTGGATCGGTAACTTGCGTCGTGGTTATCGCTGAAGCCGGTTTGCTCAAGTCAATCGGCAACTGCGCAAGTCGTGAATCGATCTCGCCAAAGAAATGATCCGCTTCGGTCAAGAAATTTGGAGGACGAATGGCCGCCCGTGAATTCAGAACAATTTTCGGCACTCGATCATCTGCGTCGACAAGAACAGAAAAAGTCCACGTTTCGCTTTGACGTCGAAGTGCTTCGCCTGGTTCCGCATAATCTCGCTTCAGTTCGCGGAAAATTTCAATGCGATTTGCATCCGCGTCGACAAAGACACCGTTTTCCGTGACGAACCAGTTGGAATACTTTGGATTCCGAGCGGCCCCAAGCGCAGCTTGCCAAAGTTCATCGTGACTGACGCCAGGATAATCACGCGAGACGGTATTGCATCCTGCTGCAAGCAAGATAACGGCGCACATCATCACCGCATACTTAATCGATAAAAATTGCATTTGAAAAAACTTTCTGCACATCATCGTGCTCTTCAAGGGCATCGATCAAACGAACAATCTGCGCGGAGTGTTCGCCTTCAACTTCGACTGTTGTGGAGGGTATCCACATAATCTGCGCTTCCGCAGCCGGCATTTGTGCAGCTTCGAGAGCGTCACGAATGTTCGCCAGCGCAGCAGGCGCACACGTGATCTGCCACATTTCTTCTTCGGCAGAAACATCGTCCGCTCCAGCCTCCAGAACGATCTCCATCAAACGATCTTCTTCGATGCGAGTGCGCTCGATGACCAACACTCCTGCATGATGCAGGTTGTAAGAAACTGAGCCAAGAACGCCGAGATTTCCTCCGTTCTTATCAAAGATCATTCGGATGTCAGGAGCAGTGCGATTGACATTGGATGTCAAACATTCAGCGATGATGGCAACCCCTCCTGCGCCATATCCCTCATATCGAATCGCCTGAAAATTCTCACCATCAATTTCCCCCGAACCTTTCTTCACAGCTTTTTCGATTGTCTCGCGAGGCATGTTGACGCTCTTGGCTTCATCAATAGCCATGCGCAGCGAAGAATTGAATCGAACATCTCCCCCGCCAAGTCTCGCAGCAACGATGATCGCACGAGATGCTTTGGACCACATCTTCCCGCGCTTCTTGTCCACCGCAGCTTTGCGGTGTTTCATATTTTTCCATGCGCTATGACCAGCCATGAGCTTTGTACCTATTTTTTGCGCCTATTTTGGGGCCTATTTTGGGGCCTATTTTTGCGCCTATTGATAAAAATAAATTTAACGGGATCGAGCCGTAGCTTTCGCCTTTGGCTTTGCTTTTACCTTCGGCTTTGTACTGGTCTTAGCACTGGTCTTAGCACTGGTCTTTGCACTAGGCTTTGCCACGGGCTTGGGATGCGTCTTGGCATGTTCGGCGGATGTTGCCGCTGCGCCGCGTGGCTTCTTCGTTGCTTCGCGTTTGATGCGAGCCTCTTCAGCACGACCTGAAGTATGAAACGCATCCGCTGCGGCAACGAGTGCGAAATGCATCTGCCGCGCACGATCGCTCTTAAATTTCTTTGCAAAAAGTTCTGTCAGCGAACTGGGCTTCATATCTTCTGGAAGCACTTCATAATGCACCAACATATCAACTGTTGTCTGGTCCACCGGCACGAGGGCGACATCGAATCCAAGCAACATCATGCGAGAAACTGCATAAGTTCGCATTCCCTCAAGATTCTCAAGATAAATCCGAACGTCTTTCTTTGGCTTGCCGACAAGTTGTTCCAAACTGACTCGGTGATGTCGACGGAAGAGGTCAAACAATGTCATCCGCAATCTGCGCATACGCCCGAATCCATCTGGATATTTCAGCCCAATCGTCGTCACCATTTCTTCAACCAAGTTGACTCGAAACTCGTTGAAGTCAACATTACGACTTCGCACGCGCTGCATCGCCGTATCGGCCATCTCGGTGGTTGCGTCATACAAGAGAGACGAGTGAATCAGCAACGCCGTCAAATCTGCGACATTTGGTTCTTCGGTACGCGCACGAGCGCTGTACTTCTTAATCAATGAATTCAGACGATTGATGTTGAACGCCGGTTTCTTCTCTGTCATGGGAGAGCCTCTTCAGTTGGTGGAATCAATTCGAAAATCAATTGCGGCACGCGCCGCAGACTGGTGGTTTCGCGCAGCGAAGATCTAAAAAAACCGATCGCACTTCGCAAAGCAGCGAGCGAGAGCGGACCTCGATCTGCGGGAAGGACCGAGACCTTGATCCGAGCTGCCAATAAATCTGGACTGAGCCGAACTTCTTGAATGGAAACCATTCCCTGCAATCGAGGGTCGGAGAGTCCTCGTACGATTCGATCTTGGAGCGCGCGCTGCAAAACGCTTGCAACCTGAGCTGGACGCGAACTTGGCGCTTCATGCCGCGCAGTTCCATCCGAACTGAACGAAACTCCCGATGGAAGTTTCGGTCCTTTTCCTCGACGCTCACGCATTTCCGCCACCTAGCGGCCGAACCGTGATCGTGCGATAGCACTCCAACACGTCGCCCTCGCGGATGTCGTCATACCCATTGATCTTCATGCCGCATTCGTTTCCAGAGCGAACTTCTTTCGCATCTTCTTTGAATCGCTTGAGTTGCTCGAGACGGCGATCTTTTTCAACCACGATTCCATCGCGCGTCACGCGGATCTGCGCATTTCGCTCGATGACTCCGTCGGTGACATAACAACCTGCGATTGCGCCGACCTTCGTAATCTTGAATACCGCACGAACATCTGCATGTCCAAGGACCTGCAACTTGATCTCTGGTTCCAAGAGTCCGCGAACGGCCTTGTCCATGTCATCTGTCAACTGATAAATCACTTCGTAAAGTCGAATATCAATCTTGCGCACTTCAGCCAGTTGCCGCGACTTTGCGTTGCTTGTGACATTGAAGCCCACGATGACCGCGCCAGTCGTTGCAGCAAGTTCGACATCGCTTTCGTTGATTCCGCCGACGCCTGCATGCTTAATAGAGATGCTGACATCTTCTGCTTTGATGCGGCCAAGAACGACTTTGAGCGTCTCCACGGATCCTTGCACATCGCCTTTGACGATCAATGGCAATTCCTTCTTCTTCGATTTCGCCATCGTCTCGAAAATATTGTCCAGCGTCACCTTTGGAGCAGAAAGTTCTCGATCTCGCTCGAATGCGCGTCGCTCAATCGCAGCCTGTTCCGCAGCAGCGAGACTGTCAACAACATAAAACTTGTCGCCAGCATCTGGAAGCATGTCGATGCCAGAAATCGCTACAGCAGCCGTCGGTTCCGCGGTTGTGATGCGCTCATTGCGATCGCTCACGATGTCGCGGACTCGACCAAAGGCTCGTCCGACCACTACGAAATCGCCTCGCTTGAGACAACCTTCTTGCACGAGCAATTGTGCGACGGGACCACGACCTTCTTCCATGCGCGCTTCAAGCACACTTCCTTGAGCGTGACCTCCCCAATCCGCCTTCAAGTCCAACACGTCTGCTTGCAGCGCA
>JBEELA010000266.1:0-3190 GCA_041168365.1 Planctomycetota bacterium | reverse complement strand
GGTCGAGCAGAAGTATCGAGATCGATTCTTCCTGTTGGCATATCCAAATGTGTTGCAGTCAAACGATGCTCAATCTGATCGAGCGCCTTTGCACCCGCAATTGTGATCGAATGGTCGGCGTGTTCGCCAGGCAGAATTGCACAAACGATGAACAGCGTCTTGGTCGCATGATCAAACACGACAACATCGCGGTAAAGCGCCATGTGCATGTCTGGCAAATTGCGATCATCCTTCGGCGCGCGATCAAATGGCAATTTTTCAGGCTCGAGCCAACGAACCGCATCGAATCCCACAGACCCAACCCATCCACCATGAAAAGATTCTGGAAGCGGTCCGCGTGCATCGATGCCTGACCAACTTTGCGCTTCTCTCAGCACAGCCAGAGGATTGGCGTGCTGCAAAGTTCGCTCGATTCGTTTTCCATCCGCATCACTCTGAATGATTGTGACCTGTTGACCCTTCGCGATGATTTCAATTGCAGGTTGCGCGCCAAGCATGGAATATCGCCCGACTGATCCACCTTGTTCCACAGATTCCAAGAGAAAACTTGTCGCCGTGCGCTCATCGGGCGCAACAAGTCGTCGATAGGCAAGCACTGGGGTCAGTTGATCGCTGAGAATGCGACGAGAAAAGAGAACGACTGGGGACTTCACGACGGCAAGAATAGCCCCCCTCTCTTGCAAGTGTAATGATGACGTCAGCGAACTCTGCGGGCATCTGCCAACGCGATTGCGATCGCATCTGCGACGTCGGCTGGTGATGGTGGCTTCGCGAGTCCGCACTGCGCTGCGACGGCCAACTGCATCTGACGCTTTGTCGCTTGCCCATTTCCCGCAACGGCGCTCTTGATCGTGGCAGGAGCAAGTTCGAAAAGTGGCAAACCCGCGCGCGCAATCGCCAGCAGAATCACGCCGCGTGCGTGCGCCATAATGATTGCAGTACGGACATGCTTGGTGTGCGAAAAGACTTGTTCGACTGCAACGCGGTCGGGATGCAATTCCGTGATGAGCGCAGCCAAATCTTGATCCAAATCGCAGAGTCGAGATACGACGGACTTTTTCGGGGAAAGCTTCAATATCCCCGCTTCGACAATCTTTGTTGCACCGTTGAAATCAAGATCAACACAGGCATATCCGGTGCGCAAAAGTCCTGGGTCGATACCCATAATGCGAATCATGTTTCGCTTGGATCCCTGTGCATTTCGCGCCGAACTCATTGCGTTGCCATTGTCCTTGCACGGCCGCCAGGGAGATCGCTGATCAACAATCCATCGCTGAGACGAATGATGCGCTGTGAACGTTCCGCAACTCGGTCGTCATGTGTCACAAGAACGATTGTCAATCCAGCAGCATGCAGTTGATCAATGACAACAAGAATCGATTCACCAGTTGCGGAGTCTAGATTTCCAGTCGGTTCATCTGCCATCAAAATCGCCGGATTGGAAACAAGTGCGCGTGCGATCGCAGTACGCTGCTGCTGACCTCCTGAAAGTTCCGAGGGACGATGCCTTGCGCGATCGGTCAAACCAACGAGGTCGATCTTTTCTTGGGCGCGCGCCCTGCGCTCTTTGCGAGGAAGTCCTTGATAGAAAAGTGGGACCTCGACATTTTCGATCACAGTGAGTTCCGAAATCAGATTGAACGCCTGAAAAACAAAACCGATTCGTCGACCTCGCACTTGCGAAAGGCGCTCATCGTCAAGCGACTCGACATCGATTCCATCCAGTCGATATTCACCAGAAGTTGGTCGATCAAGACATCCCAAAATGTTCATCAAGGTGCTCTTGCCAGAACCAGATGCTCCCATGATTGCAATGTATTGCCCCATAGGAATCGAAAGATCGACTCCACGCAGGGCGTCGACCATCAACGAACCATCTGGATGGGTATATCGACGGCAAATACCGACGAGTTCTGCTGCATATCCAGTGTTCACAGCAGAGATCCTAACGGCACATTCATTCTCAGTCTGTTCTCTGATCATTTTGGATGACGGATGATAAGTTCGATCGGAGTACCTTCGACGGGAATCCGATCTGTCCACGATTCCCAGATAGCTGGTGCGACATCGATGCGATCTGGAATCACTTCTTCAAACGAGATCACTTCGTCGCCAAAGGTCACAAGGCCAACAACCGATCCCGTGTAATCCGCAACATAGTGTTCGCCAGGTCCAAGCGACTTAGGATTGGGACGAATGTGCGAACCTGCGAAAACAAATCGATTGCAAGGAAAGACGATCGGTGTGGTTGACGAATTATTGGGAGAAACTCCACGTACCCATTCGCAAAGCGCACGCTCACTCATCCGACCATCATCATCCCATCGCACAAGCAATTCGACCTTCGATCCTGTTGGTGGCTGAAAGTTGACAACCGATTTTCCAGAAGCATCTGGTTGCGTTTCGGTCCATGCTCCAGGAGATCCAGGGGTAAATCCCGCTGCAAGCAATGCCGCATGAATCATCTTTGGCGCAGCTTCCACTGCGAGCAATGATTCATGTTCGCGTGTTCCAGCTTTACAAACAAGTTGTTCAAGAAAACCATTTCGCGATGCGATTTGCGCTCGAATGATCACTTCGGACTTGCGACGGTCAACACGAATATCAGGGCCGAGTTGGAGCGGGATTTGCAGATCTTTTTGCTCAGGCATTTCGAGTTGCGCAGCCTGGAGTTGCGAAGAGACTGGCGCTTTCGCCGTCGATGAAATCACAGGCGATGCGCAAGAACTGCTCAGCGTGATGACCGCGAATTTCCAGAATAAATTTGATGAATGTTTCATGAAAAATGTTCTTGGCGCAGATTAGAAGGAGTATTGCGACAGAAATAGGTCATCTTAAAAATAAAAAAGGCCCGGCGGAGGCAAGCCTCACGCCGAGCCCTTCCGGGGGCTTAGTAAGTACATAATAATAGTATCTCCGTGCCCAAAGTCAACTCCGCCCTATGCTTTTTATTGCACAGATCAATTTATATATGACCGCATTCCCCGTTCCAACCACTCTCTCCCGCGCCGTTCGCGTTTTTATTTGTCGCGATTTCACGACTGCCGTTTCGGATAGTTCCCATAATTCGTTTGCCAGTTTTCCAAGTGCGAGCGGCATCGGCGCTTGGTATGAATTTGAGGTCTCAATTCATGGAAAACCAGAGCAAAACACTGGCTATCTGGCCACACTTGCGCAACTTGATTCAGCC
>JBEELA010000265.1:0-3581 GCA_041168365.1 Planctomycetota bacterium | reverse complement strand
AGTCGATTTTGTCTGAATTGGAGTTACTTTGATAAGAACGATGAACCCAAGTTTTCACGCTATCTGCTTTTTGCTGCCGATTGGTTTCACCTTTGTCGCTTCGATCGAAGCACAAGGCCAGATTCAGTTTGTTGATGGAACCGCTACGCGTTTTCCAGTTCAAGCCGAATACACAAATCAGATCGCAGTCGCCGACATCGATGCCGATGGCGATTTGGATTTGTGCTTCGCCAATGGACAGGGCTATTCAACGCTCGGAACGCTCCTGAAGCCACGCATCTATATAAACAGTGGAGCTGGTGTTTTCAGTGATCAGACCGACACGCGAGTCGCAGGTATCACTGGATGTTTTCGCAGCGCAGAATTTGGTGACGTGGATAGCGACGGAGATGTTGATCTCTTGCTTGGTCAGGATTACAGCCGGCAAATGCTCTTGCTGATCAACAATGGTGCGGGCGTTTTTGCCAACGAAACCACTGTGCGCATTCCAACCCTTAACACCTCGACATCTCGCGCAACATTCGGCGATGTCGATGCAGATGGTGATCTTGATATTGCACTTTGCAATTCTGGAACATCTCGCTTTGGCACGACAGGACAACCACGTCTGTATCTCAACGACGGTGGCGGTCGATTCACAGATGCAACGACAGGACGAATTCCCACCGGAAATATTTCAGAGCAAATGGATGTTCTCTTTTTTGATGCCGATGGCGACTTCGATCTCGATCTCTTTGTTGGTACGCGTGCATCGACTCCAAGTCAAAGCAGACTTTGGCTGAATAATGGATCGGGAGTTTTCGCTGCTGGCGGGAACTTTCCAAATGACTCAACTTCATATGCATACGACGCAGGCGACATCGATGGCGATGGCGATCTTGACCTGATTGGAACAAATGCTGGAGCGACCAACACGGAGCTTCTGGCGAAAAATGCAAATGGATTAGGTACTTCTTGGACCAATGTTTCCACTTCGATTTCTCCCAATCCCTCGGTCGACGACAACGACAGTAAGTTTTTCGATATGGACAATGACGGCGATCTCGATCTTGTGGTTGCAGTGCTCGGCGGGACGAAGCGGATTTATCGAAACAACGGAACGGGCGCCTTCACTCAAGTGACAAACATAATTACTGCGTCGACAGATGCATCGCTTGATGTAAAAGTTGCGGACTTTGACGGCGACGGTCGATATGACATCGTCACTGGTCAAGGTGAAAGTGGCGCATTTCAGAATCGTATCTATATGAATAACGGTTCGATCGACACATTGCCACCCGTCAATGTACGAACTGAGCAAGTGATCGCAGGAACTGTCGTTGGTGCGGCGCATCCCGTGCGAGTCGAACTTCGCGATGCATATACGAGCCATATGGGTTTTCATGCGCGAAGCGTGTCACTTCGATTTGGAACCGGCGGCGTGCTTTCGCAAACTCTGCCAATGAAATTGACGGGCAATTGTCTCTGGCGCGGCGTGATGCCTGCGCAGGCGGCAGGATCGCTGGTCAGTTATTCCGTGCGCTCGGTTGATGCATTTGGAAATACCGGTGACGGTCCAATTCTGACATTCACCGAATTTGGAACGCCTCCAATTCCAGCCGATCGCAATGGCGATGGCCATGTTGATGGAGTTGATCTCACCGTTATCTTGGCGGCATTTGGAACCTCCGATCCTGGTGGCGATGCAAATGGCGATAATTTTACTGATGGCATTGATCTCGCGATCGTGCTTGCAGCGTTTGGGCTATAAGTTACGGCGTATGTCCATTCAATCAATTTCAAAATTCTTCATCGCCACAACTTTGACGTTGGGCGCGTGCAATTCACCGCCCACACAACCTGGGCCGATCGCAGGCGAAACCGTTTCGACAATTGGTCGTTGGTCTGGCAGTTTCACAGCACAAGACCAAACAAGCGGCGGACAAGCGCGACTTTCCATTGGCGCAGATGGAAAACTGAACGGTTCGCTTGTTGATTCTGTTTGGCAGGCAGCTCATGGAGTTGGGCGGACTGGAATCGTTTCTGGCTCGGTCATTGCGGGTGTCGCGCAAGTCACGATCGCATGGAGCACGAGTCAGACTGAAAAATTTGAAGGCATGGTCAGTGCGCCATCCTTTGGTTCGATGGGAATCAATATCCGCGAGTATGGTCCTGATGGAAATTTTGCAAAGGGTGGAAACATCGCCTTCGCTCTTCATGAGCAGGGCGTTGCAGCAGGTCCGCCATATGGAAAACCAAAGACAACTCAGCCAAATTTTATGACACAGTTTGTAGGTCGCTGGACTATCAATTTTTATACCAGTGATGGAAACGCAGGAACAGGAACTGCGACGATTACCAGGGATGGAGATTTCTCTGGCGTCCTCGTCGATGATGCATGGGCGGACAGCGCTACTGGATTGTCAGCGCGACACGGATCGATCATCGGCAAGATTGATGACACAGGAAAACTTGTTCTCGGTATTTCATGGAATGGATCTGCTGCGCAAAGTATTCAAGGTGTTGGCTATTTTGAAGAACCAGAAACTGTTGTGTTCCAAATGGGCAAAGACATCGACGCGGTCAAGTTGAACGGCCCTGCGTTGACTTTGACCTTGGGTCGCGATTGAAGCAATTCTGGATTTGAAATTTATTTTTGCGCACTCTTGAGCGACGCTAGATACGCCACGAGATCTCGCGTTTCGTGCGGCGTGAGTAGGGGACCCATCGCTGGCATCGCAGAAATTGTGCCATAGCCCGCAGTGATGACTGCTTGCGGCTCGAGCAATGATTGGAGAATTGCGTGTCGATCGAGTCGAGAGCCAACTCCGTCAAGTGCCGGTCCAGCATGTCCTCCGACTCCCGCAATAGCGTGGCAGCGCAAACATGCGGCAGAAGATTGATACATCAACACTTCGCGACCTCGTGCAGCATCGCCCCCATTTAATAAATTTGGAGAGAGCGAATCAGTCAAACTTGTTCCTTGCTTGGGGGACATTAATGCAGCGACCTTTGCAGAATTCGCATCGCCAGTTGCGAGTGCTGTTTCGATCAAATTCAATCGCAGTCCAGCGGCGACTGAATCTTTGTTCATTTGATCAAGCAAGCCGTTCAATTCTTGATTCGCACTCTGACTTAACGCAGTGTTTGGAGTACGCGTCAAATAGCCAAGCAAAGAAATCGCGGATTGCTGCTCAGGCTCGCTGCCAGAAGCAATTGCTTTCTTCGCCTCATCAAGTGATCTCGCCGGGTCAACAGCCGCAAGGTATTGACGCGCAGAAATCCGCAGGTCTGGATCGGACGATACAAGTGAGGCATCGAGCGCTTGCCCGAGTGTTTCGTGCTTCGCAGCAGCTAATTGTCCAAGGCATGCAACGCGTTCGGCGCTTGGTCGCGTTGGATCGAGAACCGCATCCAAGTTTGCACGTTGATCCAGCGCAATTCCAGAGGTCGTCGCAAGTTTCAGGGCGCTCGCACGAAGGTCACCATCCGAATCTTTCGCAAGCATTGGAAGATTCATCGTCAATGCACGCCGAAATGCAAGTGCATCGCGTGCAGCAGGCGCAAGCATGTCCACACGCCCATGTGCGCGGTCGCGTCGG
>JBEELA010000264.1:0-6255 GCA_041168365.1 Planctomycetota bacterium | reverse complement strand
CAATAATCATGCTGACTAGTGTTTGTTCTTTGGCATCATCTACAGATGCGCACGTGAGGTTCGCCTCGCCCGATGAGGCTTCTGCTGCAGGAATTGCAACGGCTTCTGGGGAAAATGGCTCAAGCGCAGTCAATAATTCTCGAGCAGAAGGGCAATCTCGAGCAGGAGGTCCCGATGCAGATGCATTGATTTCCGTCGCCCGCGATGTGTCGCCGGAGTGGGCAAAGACTCTCGAGACCGCACGCGCGAAAGATCCTGAAACATTTCGAGCTGCCGCAGCAAAGTTGGGCAAGCGACTTTCATCGCTTGCTGTTTTGCGTGAACACAAGCCTGCGTTGTATGCGCTGCGTGTTGAAGAACTGAAAGTGCAAGGTCAACTTGACGGATTAGGTCCGCAGTGGATCAGTGCGCGAATGGGAAGTCGTGCGGAAGAAGCCGCTCAGATTGAAACTCAAATTCGCGGACTTGCTGGAACGCTGGTTGATCTCAATTTGCGTTCCCGTGCGATGGAATTGGCAGAGATCGATGCGGTGATGCGAACGATGCGCGCCGATTTGCAGCGCGATGCAAGCGGCCGAAACGAAACAGTCGAGCGAATGGTCGTTGCCGTTCGAGATGGAACTGGCGAACTGATTCTTGGCGGCCGATCGCCAGTGGACGGTTCGGCTTCAACAGCGTCAAAGGCCTCAACTCCGGCAAAGACCTCTGTGCCTGCAGCCACCGTGCCTGCAGCCTCTGTGCCTGCAGCCACCGTGCCTGTAGTTCCCGCGCCCGCTGTCCCTGCGCCTGCTTCTCCGTAGAATCTTTCAGAATGCTCAATTGGGAACTGCACATCATGTCGCGGGACAAACGCGTCCGATGAAAGTCCGTTCCAACGCAACATTTTCGCCTGCAATTCTTGGATATTTTGTGTTCGGAATCATTCTGCTTTCGTGCGTTGCTTCATTGCCTTGGACGATGGCGCGTGTGGAGGTAGCGGGGAATGCTCCCGTGCGCCGATACGAAGCAGGCAATCTTGATCTGTCGCTTCTCGCACCTTCATGGTGGGAAGATTCTCAAGGAGTTCAAGATCGCATCGCAGTGCAGCGATCGGCGAATGTATATGTGCCATCACGAATTCTTGGAACAGATCGCCTTGGTCGCGATGTGTTTGCGCGCTGCTTGCTTGGCGGTTCGGTGAGTCTTTTGGTGGGACTGAGTGCTGCACTTGTCGCCGTGGGATTTGGAACCCTGTATGGAACAACAAGCGCAGCGTGCGGAGGTCGTCTGGACAACATCATGATGCGCGCAGTGGATGTGATGTATGGATTGCCATCGATGTTGCTTGTCGTCATGTTCGCTGTTGCAGCGGAAGGAATCTTGGGGAGAGTTGGCATCGAAAGAACGGGAAGTGGTCGTCAGATTTTCGACTTACTCATTCTTCTTCTGGCGATTGGTGCGACGAGTTGGTTGACAGTTGCTCGTGTGATTCGCGGGCAAGTCCTCAGTCTGCGTGGTCAACTTTTTATGGAAGCATGTCGTGCAGTTGGGGTCGGACCCTGGCGTCAATTCCGTTTGCATTATTTGCCCAATGTGATTGCGCCGATTGCGGTCTATGCGGCGCTCGCAGTTCCTGCCGCAATATTGGCGGAAAGTTTTCTCAGTTTTCTCGGTATCGGTGTTCGCGAACCCTTGCCTTCATGGGGAAATCTCGCCGCCGAAGGGCTTTCCGAAGTCAATACGATTCGCAGTCGTTGGTGGCTATTGCTCTGGCCCTGTCTGTCGATTGCATTGACGCTTCTCGCATTGAACTTTGTAGGCGATGCATTGCGGCGAGCTGTCGATCCAGCCTCACGAGGTCGATCTGCGACGGCGTGATAGTCTTGTATTTCTTATGCAAAACAGATTTGGAATTAAAGATTTCGTCATCGTGTTTCTGTTGCTCGTGATCGTTGCAACCCTTTGGCTCTCGATGATCCAACGGGATCGACAGTGGCCTGTCCTTCAATCTATCGCAGAGCAAGGGCGCAATCTCGATTCTCGACTTGCAGGAATTGAAGAGAAAATTCGTACTGGCGTGCCGATGAGTTCTTCGGCGTCATCGTCAAGTTCTGCTGAGCCTGTTGCAACAACGAAGAGAGACGAATCGTGGGCCCGTGCTGGCATTCCAGTGAAGTGGCAACCTGAACCTGCTTTTCCAAACGATCCAACCAAAGTGCCGGGATATAAAGTGGGCGGCGAGTTTGTTGAAATTTTCGAAGGTCAGCCGAGCAAAGTGACGCCATATTTGTATGCAGATGTATATGGAAGTCGTGTGGTCGATCGTGTCAGCGAATCTCTTGGATCGTTTGATCCTAAGACGATGAAGTTAGTCGGTGTCTTGGCGGATGCGTGGCAAATTGACCCTGATGGCAGATGGATTCGTACGCATATCAATCCGCGCGCAACATTCAGCGATCGCACGCCAGTGACGGCGGAAGATGTGCGCTGGACATACATGGATTTCATTATGAATCCGTTGATTGATGCAGATCGCACGCGCTCGACATTGATCGACATTTTTGACGGCGTGGAAGTCATCGATAACTTAACGGTTGAGATTCGTTTCAAGGATTCGCTGTTCACAAATATCTTGACAGCGCTTGGCGAACCAATTTTGCCAAAGAAGTACTACACACAGTTTGAGCCTGCACAGATCAATCAATCGACAGGGCTCTTGATGGGATCTGGGCCATTCATGATGGAGCGCATTCCATCGAGTGCTCAAGATCTTTCGAGTCAGTGGACGCCCGGGCAAGACATCGTCCTTGTGCGCAATCCAAACTGGTGGTACGGCCGTGCTCCACTTGAGCGTCAGCGCTTTCGTGTTATCAAGGATGATCTTGCCCGCTTGGTTGCATTCCAGAACAACGAGGCATCACTTGTGTTGCCGACATCACCACAGTTCAACACCGTACTTCGTGATAATCCAGATTTTGAGAAGACCAACTATGCATTGAAGTGGGTCAATATGAGAAGTGGATATTCGTTCATTGCATGGCAGTGCGGGCCTCGTGGAGAAACTGGTCGCAAGACGCCATTTCAGGATGTCCGAGTTCGTCGTGCGATGACATTGCTTTTAGACCGCGAAAAAATGATTCGCGATATTTGGGATGGGATCGGAACGGTTGCCAAAGGCCCGTTCAATCCTGAAAGTCCTGCATCCGATCCTTCGCTTTCTCCGATGCCATTTGATCCAGATGCTGCGATGAAGTTGCTTAAGGAAGCGGGTTGGGAAGATCGCAATAAAGACGGAATCTTGGAAGATGCTCAAGGTGAAAAGTTTCAGTTTGAATACACATATGCCACTGGCGGGGAAATTGGCGAGCGCATCGCTCGATTTACAGGCGATTCATATAAAAAGGCTGGGATCGTGATGACAACCCGGCCGATTGATTGGAGTCGATATCAAGACATCATCAAATCGCGCGACTTTGATGCGATCACGATGGCATGGAGCGCAACGGCACCCGAGAGCGATCCAAAGCAAATCTATCACTCTGAAAGTATGGCCAAGGGAAGGGACAATTTCACGCAGTGGTCCAGTCCTGCCGCAGATAAGTTGATCGAGCAAGGTCGACGCACCATGGACGAGCAAACGCGCATGCTTGTCTGGCATGAACTGGAATCAGTCATCGCACAGGAGCAGCCTTACACTTTCATTCGTGTTTCGCCTTGGTTGCGATTCGTGAAGCGAGACTTTGGAAATGTGCGCATGTACAAGACCGGTCTTTCACCCGAAGAATTCTTTTTCTCTGGAACTTCCTCGCAGGCGAAACCTGCAAACTAGTTACATACACCGATGCTTCCGTACATCAGCCGACGACTGCTCTTGATGATTCCCACACTGATTGGGATGACCTTTATGGTTTATAGCTTGATCGCGCTTTCTCCAGGTGGCTTTAGCGCAAGCGCATCTGCTGCAGCAGGAGGTGGCAGTCCAACTGGTGGAGATCCGCGAATCGCAGAGGCGCGATTTCGAGATCGCTTCGGTCTTGATGAACCTCTCTTGACGCAATATCTGCAGTGGCTTGGTCGCGTTTCTCCTGTCAAGTTTGGCGAACGCGCTCAGATCGACTCGACCGGTGAACGCATTTATCCGCCTGCGCAACCTCCACAGATGATTGAATTCGAAACGTGGGTCGATCGAGAACAAGCGAAGTCTGCAGCAACGATTGCCACAGCAGCGTTCACAGCGGCGCCGAGTGGCGATGAGGCTCGTTCGCAATATCGCGCATTCGCACGAGAAAATCGCGCAAGTCGTGAGGCATTCGTCACATCGCTTGCAACTCTTCGGATCGCTCTTGCGCAGTATGCAGAGGTAACGGGGCAAGGATCACTGGTCGATGCACGTGGCGAAGTGCAAGCAAGTTCAGCAGCATCTCTTCGAATCGACAAAAATATTCCGCAGTGGGCGGCGGTGAAGATTGCAGCGGATGCTGCATTCTCCGATAGTGTGAAAGCCGCAAGTTCGCGTGCTTCGCTGCTTGCATGTTTTCAAAGCGCGCCTTTTGCGCAAGCTGGCATCCCTTTGATTCCGAGCATCATTTCAATCGGTGCGCCTGATTTGGGATGGAGCCGAACGAAGAATCGTCCGGTGATCAGCTTGATTCTGGAAGCACTGCCGATCACGATGCTGATCAATCTCATTGCATTTCCGCTGATCTATCTTGTCGCAATTCCTACTGGAATGCTTGCAGCAGCACGGCGAGGATCGTGGTTCGATGTGCTCAGCGGGGGACTCTTCATCGCACTCTGGTCAATCCCTGTGGTGTGGGCTGGTGTGCTGGCAATTGGATTTCTTGCGAACAATCAATACTTGGGATTATTTCCTGTGGCGGGCTTGAGTGCAACCGATGCATCGACGATGAGTTTTCTGCCGCATATGGGAGCAAATGGTTTCGAGCGCGGATGGCTGCTTGATATGGGTTGGCATTTGGTGCTTCCGGTCGTCTGCTTGGTCTATGCGGGATTCGCAGTGCTTTCGCGGCAAACTCGCGCGGCGATGTTGGACAATTTCAATGCGGATTATGTGCGAACTGCCAAGGCGAAAGGTGTTTCTCGTCGCGACATCGTGATGCGTCATGTCTTTCGCAATTCGCTCTTGCCGTTGATCACCATGTTTGTATCGATTTTTCCTTCGATGCTTTCGGGGAGTGTGATCGTCGAAAAGATTTTCTCAATCCCTGGCATGGGATCGCTGATGTTGGAAGCGATTGGCTTGCATGACTCTGAAATCATGCTGGCAAACACGGTCATGATTGGTTGCGTCACGCTTGCCGCGCTTCTCCTCGCTGACATTTTGTATGCCGTCGCAGATCCGCGGGTGTCTTATGCATAACGAACCTTCGGCAATTTCTGGAGTCGAAGCAATGCGTGGCCTCGGCACGAGCGAGGCTCGTGGATTCTGGGCAGATGCTTGGTCGCGTGTCTTGCGAAATCGCTCTGCGATCATTGCAATCGGATGGATCGCACTTGTTGCGCTTGGCGCAATCTTCGCGCCGATTCTTGCAAATTCAAATCCTCTTTGGTTGGGTGAAGTTGGCCCAAATGGTGAAGTCATCTCATGGCGTTCGCCCCTCTGGAATAGTTTGACTGCCACCGATCTCTTGCTGCTCTTTGGATCAATCGCGTCAACCATCTGGATCATCCTGCCGATGAAGATGCCCCGAGGAGAACGGCTTGGCGTTCTCGCAGCCATTGCGGTCTTCTGGATGTTGACTGTTGTTCTGGTGACCGTCGCAGCACATTGGTTGGATGAACCAAGTCGCGTTGGTTTGTTTGGAAAGTTGGGCGATTGGGTTTCCGATCCGCAGTTTGTAATGCGCCGAATTATTCTTGTCGCAGGGATGGCGTTGCCAATCGGCTTGGCATTTCTTGCGATTCCATTTCTGATTGCTTTGCGTGGCAGAATTGTTGTGATTGCAATCGCACTCGCAGCGGTTTCGCTTGCAGCAGGCAGTCGTTGGCAAGAACGACCAGTCGATTTTGACCGCTATGTTGTGGATGAAGCGGCGGGTCGAATTCGTTGCATCTATACATTGATTCCGTGGAGTCCCGATCGACTGCGCAGTGAATTGATCGTGGTGGCGCCGATGAACACTGTCGCACAAGCTGTTGCTGAGAAAGATGCAGCATCGGTGCGAGAGTCTCAGCGATTTGCCAACGCAGTTGTTTCCGCAAACAGGGAAGGCAACGATGATGTTGCTCGACGAGCGCAGGAAGATCTTGGGCAAG
>JBEELA010000263.1:0-4138 GCA_041168365.1 Planctomycetota bacterium | reverse complement strand
ACTGCACTTAGAATGAAAAATGAATCGAGCGATGGAGCTGTTGGAGGTGGTGCTTTCGTCGTGCAATGGACGCAAGACATTGGCGGCTGATCTTCCTCTGAATTCGATTGGTCATTGTCATCGCAGCAACTTTTTGTTTCTGCAAGTTTCCCGCCAAGTTTCCCGCCAAGTTGACGCTCGCTCGAACAGCAAGAAACTTCCGCATCGCTCAAGCAAGCGGAGTTCGTAAATGCCATCAATTGACAACAACACAGTGGAAGCCAAAGGGCGATCACTGCGGTGATGAGAATGCGCTGAAGGCCGAACATCTTCTAAACACAATAGATTGTTGGATTGTGGGATGTCAAGTTGATTCATCAGTTTTCCTTGCGAGAACTTTGGAATTGACACAAAAAAACATCTAACAAGCGGTTTAAGCAGAAGGAACCTTTGAGTATGCACTCAGGATTAGGTTTTTATAACCCGCAGCGATTTTTATATGAGGGTCGCCGAGAGCAGGCAAATTTCTCACAACTTTCCCTGTCACACAGTTTCACTGTCGACCCGCAACTATGAAGAGGAATAAATTGGAAAAAACTTTTCCCATTCTTTCATTTGTTTGGCTACAATTTTATGATTCTTCTTGTGGGATTTCTCGCTTGAATCTGTGGATTTGTCGGTTTCGCATCCGTGTTCAGATTATGAAGTGTTTTCAGAAAGTCCCCAATTGCTTAAGCCAACATTCCCCAATCGTCCAGAACCCATTCGAGTCGCCAGCGAAATCGATCTTCAGTTGATCGAAACTCTCCGCACAGACGGACGCGCTGGAGGCCGAGCATTCGCAGAGCGAACCAAACTTTCCGAGGCAAGTATCTCACGCAGGATTTTTCAGTTGGAGGAGTCTGGTCTTGTCCGAGTTCGGGGTTATGTTAGTTTGCAAAATGCAGGTTGCAACGCGGCGGCCATGATTCGATTTTCGACGATGGGATCTCCCACTATCTTGGCGCAAGCGTTGGCAAAGCGACTTCGTTGTTACCGCGTCGCAACGATCGCCGGCCAAAGCGAAGTGATAGCTTGTTTGGTTGCGACCACGCCGCTGCTCTTGCTTGCGGAGTTAGAAGAGATTATTGCTGAACATAATGACGTTGTCATTCATCATGTCTCGCCAATCTTGGACATCATTCCTCCTCGCGAAGCACGACAAGTACTAAATTCTACGAATGAACCGGTGATCGAAAGGAGAGCCACGGTTCGTCGCTCCCACTTACAGGCAAACCTGATCCGAACGCTGCAATCTGATTTCCGTATGACACTCACTGCAATTTCGGATGTAGTTGGACTCTCTGGTCCCTGCATTTCTGAGCGCGTACAAGAAGTTATCGATCTGGGACTCGTTCGTCACATCGTCGTTGTCGATCCAAATTTCTTGGGAACGCCAGTGTGCGCTCAACTTCGCATTTCTGCAAAGCGAGATTTCAAAAAAATTGCGCAAGAGATTGCCGAGACGCTGAATCCAAACTGGATTTTTCTTTGCGCTCAGACTGAGCAGATTCTGGTCGAAGTCTTTGTGGCGAGTGAAGGTCAATTGGTGGATTGGCAACACAACATCATGAAGATCCCTGAGGTTGCATCGGTTGCTTACAGCCTCTTTTCTACTGTATACAAGCAGGATTTCAATTGGTTTTCCAGCAGGGCAATTTCTCTAGCGACATAACTTGACTTCGAAGTTTCTGTTCGCCATATCCATCCCAAGATATTTGCTGCAGTGTCGGTAATCTTGCAACATGGCCACGGATCGGCTTGAAGAACGCTCGCGCTTTCAATCATTCACTGACCTCTATAGAAGTCGGACGATGCTTGTTCTGTTGTTCTTGGGCATCGCAGGTGGTCTTCCGAATGTGATGGTTACAAGCGTTGCGCAAGCGTGGACGTCATCAGTTGGTTGGAGTGTGACTGCAATTGGCGCGCTCACATTCTGCACGTTGCCATACGCGCTGAAGTTTCTTTGGGCGCCGATCGTCGATGGTGTGTCGCTGCCAATTCTTGGACGAATCGGTCGACGGCGAGGTTGGTTGATCTTGTCGCAGATTCTTTCGCTCGCTGCGTTGATCGCACTTTCGTTGTGGGGCCCAGTGGCAACCGACCCTGTCAGTGGTGTCTTTTGGAGTCCAAGCGAAATTGACGCTGCTCTCTTTCATAACCGAATATTTTTCGTACTCCTCTGCATCACCGCATTTTTCTCTGCAACACAAGACATCGTTGCGGATGCGTTTCGCGCGGATTCGCTTTCGCCGACAGAGCTCGGCGCTGGCGCAAGCACATTTGTCACGGGATATCGCATCGCGTTTATGGTCTTCGGCGCAGGCGTTCTGCTTGCTGCTGATGCAATTTCGTGGCGCATCGCATCGACCGCAGCTTCCATAGGGATGCTGCTTGGACTTGCCGCAACACTTATCGCCCGCGAACCACAACTTGTCGGCGTCGTGCGACCAGGACTTGCAGATTCCGTTGTGCAACCAATCGCAATCTTCTGGAATGTATGGCGCTGGCGAATGATCGCTTTGGCATTGTTTGTATTGCTCTTCAAATTGCCAGATCAATTGACAAACTCGATCACGACACCGCTGTTGATGAAAGGTCTTGCATATTCAGCGGAATCGATTGGTTGGGTTAGGCAGTCGTTTGGTTTTGCAATGACAATTGTTGGGGCAGGCGCGGGTGGCTGGATGGTGGCGCGCATGGGGGTGATTCGCTGCTTATGGATTTTTGGTTTCGCACATTCGATCAGCATTGGTGGGTTTCTGATTCTCGCGGTCGCATTTGGCGCGACTGTCCATGCGACTCCAACAACAGCGCCACCGATTTGGGCGCTCATGTCTGCGATCGCAATTGAAAACATCGTGATTGGAATGGTGACGAGCGGGTTTGTCGCGTTCTTGATGGCGATTTGTGATCATCGATATACCGCCACGCAATATGCGCTCTTGACGGCGATCATGGCCGCAGGAAGTTCAGTTGCGGGAGGGATGAGCGGCGCGCTCGCCGAGCGATTCGATTATCCCTTGTTCTTGGTGATCGCGATGTTGAGCGGAATTCCAGGCATACTTCTGATTTCATTCGTGCGGCCATCGGCGCAAGCGCAGCGGGTTTCATAATTCCAGCTTGATGCTGATGGCACAGACGGTTCATACACTATTTGCGTGCTCCCTCATTTTCAAATGAATGCGATTCGCTACGAAGAGTTCTGCAAAGATATTCTTCAGCCGCTCGCGTGGCCCGTGAAGCAAGTTGTTTCTGTTGAGGTTGCGCACTTTGCGTCGCGCGTGCCAATCGCTGATGCGATGCGTACGCGAACGAAAGGCGCCGAAATTGGTTATCGCTGGGGACCCATTTGGAGTACTGCATGGTTTCGTATTCGTGGAAAACTCACTGCAGATTTTCGCGGCCATCGCGCGCTGCTGAGATTTTCTAGTGGCACGGAAGCGTGTGTTTGGGTTGATGGCACTGCGCATGCGGGGCTCGATCCATATCACGACACCGCTCCAATTCTTCCTCTTGATTGGCGAAGTGCACAGCGCCCTCGAGGTGGCGAAAAAATCGATTTGTGGATTGAAGCGGCGTGCAATCTTCCCCTCGGAGCCACAACGTTTTGGTGGGATCAGCCAGAACAACGCGCGCGCTGGGATGAAGCCAAACCTGGCAGACTTGAGTGCGCAGAAATTGTTGCGATCGACGAAGCAGTCTGGCAGTTCTGCCAACGATTCGATTGGTTGCGACGAATGCTTTCGAGTGGCAACGCCGAACATTCGCGCACGAATGATATTGACGAAGGACTCAACGCGATCGTTCGCGCGATTCCTGCGGGAACTGCAACGCGTCAAGATGTTCTCGCTCAGCGCGGCGCGCTCGATCGACTGCTGAAAGGTCGAGCGAGTGGCGAACGCGCCACAACATGCATCGCCATTGGTCATGCGCACATTGATACGGCGTGGCTTTGGCGCATTGACGAGACTCGACGCAAATGCGTCCGCTCGTTTGCGACAGCGCTGCGAAATATTGAACGTTTTCCGCACTTTCGATTTCTCTGCAGTCAGGCGCAGCAATATCAATATGTCAAAGAGGAATCCCCGAAACTCTTTGATGGCATTCGCGCAGCAGT
>JBEELA010000262.1:0-5458 GCA_041168365.1 Planctomycetota bacterium | reverse complement strand
TTATTACGGCGGACCAGAGCATTACACGGGAATCCTTGGACCTGACGCAGACAATGCGTATGGCAAATTAATGTGGGGAGTCGCTGCGTTCTATATTTGCTGCACAGCGCTTCGATTGGCGCGATTCAATGTAGAGATCGCTTCAACAGACGAAGCCGATCACCGCTTCTTCCGCGGATTACCTTCGCCAGGAGCAGCAGGTGCGATCGCCAGTTTGACTTTACTTCATCAACATTTGACGGTCATCCAGTTTCATGAGATTCCGCCAGAAGGATTCGAGAAAACATCGGCCCTCCTTCTGCCGCTTGCCACCATGATGGTCTCGGCTGCCATGATTTCCCGCCTTCCATACGCACATATCGTCAACCGTTATATGCGAGGACGGAAATCTTTCGCATTTGTCGCATGGATGATGTTGCCGATCGCCTTTGCAATCTGGTGGTTTCAAGTTGCACTTGCGGTGTGCTTCTGCGCATATGCAGTCTCTGGACCGGTCGATTTCTTACTGCGCAGTCGAAAGAAAACTCCCAATCTTACGGATCAAAGCGTTGATTCTGCGACGACACCCCCAAAGTTCCAGAGCGATCCGTCCAGACGACCTACGATTCGATCATGACCGCCCTCGATTCCGCCACACTCCTGCCAGATCGATTCGGACTCTATGGTGGAAGTTATGTTCCAGAGACTCTTGCTCATGCGTTGCGTGAACTTGAGATCGCATATATCGCTGCTCGCAATGACCCAGCATTTCTCGCTGAAGTTGACGATCTTTTAAAGCACTTTGTTGGGCGTGCCACACCGCTCACTGATGCACCGAGATTGACTCGATATGCGGGCGGCGCTCGAATCGTTCTCAAGCGCGAAGACCTTGCGCATACCGGAGCGCACAAGATCAACAATACTATTGGCCAAGGATTGCTCGCCAAGCGCATGGGAAAGAAGCGTGTGATTGCTGAAACTGGTGCCGGCCAACATGGCGTTGCAACTGCCACTGCATGCGCTCATTATGGAATCCCCTGCGAAATATTTATGGGCTCTGAAGATATTCGGCGCCAAGCATTGAATGTCTTTCGCATGAAACTTTTAGGTGCGAAGGTTGTCGAAGTCACTTCGGGTTCGCGCACACTGAAAGACGCGACAAATGAAGCGATGCGAGACTGGATGGGATCCGTCGCAGACACGCATTACATAATCGGAAGCGTTGTCGGACCACATCCATTTCCAACAATCGTCCGTGACTTTCAAAGCGTGATTGGACGTGAGTGCCGCACGCAATGTCTCGATCGCTTTGGAAAACTTCCCGATGCAGTTGTAGCGTGCGTTGGCGGCGGTTCAAATGCTGCTGGAATTTTCGCTCCTTTTATCGCAGATAAATCCGTGCGACTCTGTGGGATCGAAGCTGGCGGCCGCGGAAATGCTGCGGGCGATCATGCGGCTCCATTATCACTTGGAACACCGGGAGTTTTGCACGGTTCCTATTCTTATGTTCTACAAACTCCCGATGGCCAAACCGCAGATGTTCATTCATGCAGCGCGGGATTGGATTATCCAGGCGTCGGTCCAGAGCATTCGCATTGGCGCGATACGGGCCGCGTTGAATACTCCGCCGTCACAGATCAGCATGCGCTTGAAGGATTTCAACTGCTCGCAAAACAAGAAGGAATTATTCCTGCATTAGAAACCGCGCACGCCGTTTGGGGAGCAATTGATATTGCACGAAAACTTCCCGCCGATGCGATTGTTGTGATCAATGTTTCTGGCCGCGGAGACAAAGATGTCAACGAAGCGATTCGATTGCTTTCTTTGGATTCACACTAGTCCTGCGCCTTCGAATCGGTTTCCTTCGCATCCTTGGCCTTCGCATCCTTGGGCGTAAACTCGATTGCAATTGGATAGTGATCGCTCGAGTACCCCGCCGGCGGCTTGTCCTTTTTCCAGTCATACGCATCGCCAGGATGCAACGTGGAAAGAACAAAGTACGAACCAGGAACGATTTCATTTGCAAAGCCTGGCGAAAGAATGATGTAATCAATTGGACGACCCGATTCGTGCGTCGTATATCGATCACGAAGCGCATTACGTTCGGTATCAGACATTGACTTATCTTTCTCTTGCTTGCTGCGATCCGCCACAGATCGATAGTCATAACCATTCAATAATCCAGCATCTTTATAGAGTTTTCGACATGAAGACATCGGTGTCGAATTGAAATCACCAACAATCACAACATTCGCGTCAGGATTCTTCGCCATATCGTCCTTGACGAATTCGATGATTTTCGTTGCCTCGGCTTCGCGATGATCGTTGAATTTTTCGCCCCCTGCTTTATGGTGAATTGCATACACAGTCAGCGTGTATCCATCTTGAAATTCGATATCAACTGCAAGTGGACTGCGCTGAAACTTTGATTTGTCTTCGGGGACTTTGCTTGAACCATCTTCTTGAGATCCTCCAGTTGGTTTGGAATCCTCTGGATTGTCGTCATCAGAAGCAGTCGATAATTTTGTGTCCAGAAAAACTCGTGGATTCTTCGTCGGGAAGCGTGACAAAACTGATTGCTCAATCCCGCGGTAATAGCCAGCATCCAAACTTTCAAGATAGACATATCCCATGTCCTTGAGATATGTATCGCGAAACCAAATGAGTGCTTCTTTCGATTCAACCTCTTCCAAGATCAGAACATCCGCATCTAATCGGTGAATCACTTTCGCCAGAGTTTCTACACGGTCATCCGTGATGGCCAACTTCATATCGTCCCATTCGCCAGACAAGCTTGGATCGTCAACACGGTCGAAAAAATTCTGGATGTTGTATGCGGCTAAGCGAATTGCTTTCGTTTTCTTTGGCGCATCCGCGATGCCATAACGAAGGCCAGGACCTCGCTTGGGTTTCGCACTTTTTTGCGCGGAATCCTTTGTGTCTGATTGCGGTGCCGTTGGAGTCACAGGTGGATTCGCAGATTGCGATGCTCCAAGTGTGATTGCAACAACAAGAGCGAACGACCCAATAAAGAAACTTGTGTGCTTGAGCATAGGGAGAGATAGTAACTCCCTACTATCCCACCATGCCAATCTGGTCCAGCCGAAAGCGATACAAGGAGTATCAAGTCGAATCCGCCATGCGTCGCAGCAAGCGACGATCCGAGCGGACAATCATTTCACGCCAAGGAACTGAAATCAGCGCCAAGCGCTCTCGTTCGATCGGCCCACTGCTGAAAGCCTTCTTTTCCTTTGTGCGCAGGGACAAACGCGCAGTTGCCACGGCGTTGCTCTGCGCAACCGTTTCGGCAAGCCTTGAACTCTTCCCTCCTGCTGCAACAAAGATCGCCATCGACAATGTTTTTTCTGGACTGCCCCTTCCAGTTTCAATCACGCGCTGGATTCCTGATTCTTCGACCATACTTTCGACTCCGCAATCACTACTCGCAACACTTGCGATTGCAATTGTCATGCTTTCATTGATTGCGGTGGTCTTTGGAATCATTGGACGGTGGCTTGCGACACGAACTGTGAAATCAGTGCAAAATCGAGTGCGAAGATTGGTCTTCGGTCACGCGATGAAGCTGCCTCTATCGCGCGTTCAACAAATGCGAACTGGTGGGTTTGTTGCAACTCTTCGCGAAGATGCTGGAGGCGTCGGCGAATTAGTTTTCAGCATGCTCTATAACCCGTGGCGCGCAGTCATTCAACTGCTCGGCAGTTTGACAGTTCTCGCAATCACCGATTGGCGACTGCTGATTGGCGCACTCATGTTGCTCCCCGTGATCGTGATGACTCACCGAACTTGGATCGGGCGCATTCGACCAATCTTTCGCGACATTAAGGCGACGCGCGACTCAATCGATGCCCATGCAACAGAAGTCTTTGGAGGAATGCGAATCGTTCGAGGCTTTGCTCGAACGCGTACAGAATCTTTGCGATACACCGGCGGAGGTCACTTGATGGCCCGGCAAGAATTTCTTGTTTGGTGGTGGTCGCGTGGTGTGGATCTTGCGTGGGCATTATTTATTCCCGTCGCTTCTGCCGCACTCCTTTGGTATGGAGGCCTGCAAGTTCTGCGCGGTTCATTGACACCAGGCGACTTGGTTCTCTTCTTGACCTATGTGATGATGCTGCTCATCCCAATCCAAATGCTCGCATCGAGCGCGACTGCTTTTCAAACAAATCTCGCTGGATTAGACCGCATTTTGGACTTGCTCGTTGAATCTCCAGAGATGCCAGATCGACCGAGCGCAGTTCGGCTTCCCAAGAACGCAATCGAAGGCGAAGTGCAAATGCACGAGATCGGATATTGCTATCCCAATACTGAAGGCAATGTGCTTCAGAATATTTCTTTCACTGCGAAGCCTGGGCAGACAATCGCCCTTGTGGGACCATCAGGCAGCGGCAAGACAACGCTTTGCAATCTGGTCGCTCGATTCTTTGATCCAACAACTGGCTCAATCACAGTTGATGGTCGAGATCTTCGAGATATACATCTCGACTCGTGGCGGCGCACCCTCGGCATCGTCGAGCAAGATGTTTTTCTGTTCGATGGAACGATCGGAGACAACATCCGATATGGCGACCGCGAAGCAAGCGATGCACTCGTACGGCGTGCAGCAGATCTTGCCAACGCCACCGAATTCATCGAGCAACTTCCCAAGGGACTTGCAACCCATATCGGCGAACGCGGCGTTCGGCTTTCAGGCGGACAGCGGCAACGATTAGCGATCGCGCGCGCAATCCTCGCTGATCCACGCATTTTGATTCTGGATGAAGCGACCAGCAGCCTCGATTCCCAAAGCGAAAGACTGATTCAATCTGCTCTCTTCACTCTTGTTCAAGAGCGCACAACATTTGTGATTGCTCATCGCCTCAGCACCATTCAGCATGCCGATTTGATTCTGGTTCTCGAGCGTGGAAAAATTAGTGCGGCCGGGACACACGCAGATCTCATGCAAAACAGCGATAAATATCAGCAAATGGTAATGATGCAAACTGCCATTCCAGCGCCGCCCAAAGTGCCGATGCCTTCGACGCCCAAAAAATAAAAAGCCGCCACTTTAAGTCGACTATTCAAGTCGGCAAGCATGCAGAATCTGGCGAAGTCTGATCGCGACCCTTCCAAGATCTGCGCCCAGTCTTTGCAATCCACAAACTGTGCCACTGAATGATGGTGAGCAGGAGAATCCCCAGTGGATGCAGAACGACTGTTCGCAAAGAGTGCTGAAATCTCTTTGCAAAGATCATGCGCTGAATGAATGCGATTGCGATTGCAGAGCCTGCGAGCGCCGTAGTAACAGTTGCAATTTGATCTGTGAACAGCGCCCAAACAATCCAACACCACGGCAAAACATGGCCGACTATGTGAATGACTGTGATGAACAGCAAGAGGGCAAATGAGCCCAACCCTTCATATGCGTTCTTCGCGAAACCGTGCCATACTTGAGCAGCGCTGCGATACATCCGACATTCTG
>JBEELA010000261.1:0-5451 GCA_041168365.1 Planctomycetota bacterium | reverse complement strand
GGGCAGTATCAGTTACTGGGTGATCTTCGCCTGAGACGAATGTCAAAGGAGCGGCGATCACGACAGAACTGACCGTACCAGCAAGCAGGCCAACGATGAATGTGAAGGCGAACGGCTGAATCGCCGGACCTCCGTAGATGTAGAGCACACCTGCGCTCACCAGTGTTACGCCTCCAGTCATGATTGTTCGACTGAAGGTTTGATTGATCGCAGTGTTGACAATATTCCAAGACGCAAACTGCCGTTTGCCTTTGATTTCTCGGATGCGATCGAGGATGACGATTGTATCGTTCAATGAGTATCCAATGATCGTCAAAAGACCCGCAATAACATTGAGATCTATTCGAAAACCTTTTAGAAGAATCAAATTGGCAAACTCGGTTCCTTCCAGACGAAGGCTCAGTGACAATGCGCCCAAGCAAATGACGATGTTAAAAGTAACCGCCACGATGGTTGCCAAGGAATATCGAAAGCTCGAGAACCTGAGCCAGATATACAAAATCATCCCAATCAAGCTGACAATGATCGCCATGATGGCGCTCGCTGCGAGATTGGCGGCGACGACCGGGGAAAAACTGCTGACTTGATCAAGGCTCAGTTTCGATGTGAATGCAGCCTGAACGAGTTGCCACTCTGGCTTTGCAACGACTCTATCCCAAGTTGCAGCATCGACTTTCGTCAGGAGTGCTGCGGGTTCCGTAACCAAGATGACGATCGACGTCCATCCCTTCTGCACATTCGAAGGGTCGACCGCTTGGAGACCCAAGACCTGCGTTGGACGACCACTGATGGATGTGAAATCGGGCTGCTTGCGCATTCGAGCGATCCGGGCCTCGGCATCTTCAAGAGTGAGCGGCGGTTCGAGATTTTTAAGGACGATCGCAACTCCTCCAACGAAGTCACGGGCCGATGCTTTATTTGTTGGATCTCCAATTGAATCGCCAAGAATGTCACTTGTGATCGCCTGACTATGAGCGACACCTTCAACATCGTCGGAGCCAGTGAATCGAACCGGCTTGCCAATATCGAGTGATTCTTGGAACGCACCTGCCACAGCAGCCAAAAGAGTTTCGGTTACGGTCTGACCCGCATCCAATTCGGCTGGATTCGAAACCTTAATTTGAAATCCAGTTGATCCGCCATCAGGAGTTGATTCTCCAACGGTCAAAACATTCGCAACTCGGAGTTCTTGGATAACAGCGTCCGTCGATTGCTCGCCGATTTCATGCACTCGCCTTTCGACATCATCTCGATTCAAGATAAGACGTCCACCTGCAGATGCAGCTTCGCCTGGAGCTGCTTTGCGTGTCATCAGTGTCATCGTCACTCCACCGCGGAACTCCGTCTCGAGCATCGCCCGCCCCGAGGACAAACAGAGACCGATACAAATCACAGCGACTGCGGCGCTTGCACCCCAAAACATCCAGCGATAACGGAGCCAGTTGATGTTCGGTCGTAGCGCTTTCATCAATGGAGGGAAGACTGTCGGCAACATCGGCATGCGCTTCATGCCGAACCAATTGATAAGCATGGCATACATCACTCGAGTACAGAAGAGCGCAGTAAACAGCGTGGTGACCACACCAATCATCATTGTGAGTGCGAATCCCTTGACTTCGGTCGCTGCCAACTTATAGAGCACGACTGAGACAATCAAATGTGTGACATTGCCGTCGAAGATCGCGTTGAAGGCTCTCGAATATCCAAGAGTCAATGCATTTTTGAGGGGTTCCTTATTGTCGATGAGCTCTTCTCGAGTTCGCTCAAAGATGAGAACGTTTGCATCGACCGCCATTCCGATTACAAGCGCGATTCCAGCAAGACCAGGAAGTGTGAATGTTCCATCGATCATCGCCATGATTCCGAAGATCATCGCAACATTGAGGAAGACGGCCACGTCTGCGACGAGTCCAGCGCCGAAGTAGTAAATCGCCATCAGCACTGCTGTCGCAATTGCTGAATATGCGACGGCCCAGAGGCCTCGAGAAAGATTGTCAGCACCAAGCGCTGGACCAAGGATGCTGACCGACAGCGGTTCTGGCTGCAGTTTTGCTTCCAATTCGCCGCCTTGCAGAACGCGAACGAGATATTCGATTTCTTCATTGCTGAACGAACCTGTAATTTGTCCACTGTTGGAAATCTGGCTCTGAAGATTTGGAGCAGAAAAAAGTTGTCCGTCAAGCACAATTCCCATCGGTCGACCGATGTTTGCACCGGTCAATCGTCCCATCAAAGTGCCACCTGCGGGATCGAGTTGGAATGCAACCGCAACACGACCGAGTTGATCTTGACTCGGGAAGACATTCTGCATCGTCCACTGTCGACCACCGAGATGATCAAGGGACATGGCATCGGTCACGTACAGAAGCGCATAAGGAACGCCGTCATATTTTGCACCAACCATATCTCGGCTGCGTAAGTATGAAGCGGGATCTGCCATTAATGAATCGATCGACTCTGGGCTATCACCCCACTGCTTTGGATCATTGATCGGAAACCAACGCGCGACGGGAGAATCTGTTCCAGCTGGCCCGCGTTCTGCAAGTTGCTTGCGCATCTCGTCTGGATTGACGCCTTCTGGAGTCGCCGCACCAACAGCGATATGAAATTCTAATACGCCTGCACCGCGCAAGAGTCGCTTCAGATCTTCTGGGTCGTCATAGCCAGTGACCTTGGATGCGTAGTCGATTTGCATTTGCGAAAGTGCATCAATGTCAAGGGCAAAGTCTGGCAATTGAATCTTCAATTGATTGACGGCGACTTCACGTGGGCTCGCCACTGTTTCGCGAGTGCCATCAGTTGCAAACTTTATGTTTCCCTTTGCGTCCTTGGAAAAAGGACGGACATTCGAAAGTCCAAAGCTGCTTTTCAACTTCGCTTCATCAACATTCGTCGCAGCGATCGATGCAATCAATGTCTGCTGAGTGACTTCGGCTTTGGCAATCTTATCTTCAATAGTTGCAATATCACTCGCCGAAGCATTCTGCGAGATTGCCGCTTGATATGCGATCCGAGAAGATGTCGCATCATTGAAGGCTGCCTGCAGTTCCGTCAACTGATTACGCCGCAGCCCTGCAACGACACCATTCGAAGAGGCTGGCGCTAAATCCGCTGCTGTTCCCGCTGCCAAAGCTTGATCGAGTTCGCGACTCGTGATCGTCATCTGACCGCCGAGTGCTGTCAACTTGGTTCGGTAATTGTCACCTAAATCACGAACTTCTGGGGATGGAAGTGGCATCACAACATCGATACGATCCGCTCCTTGCGGTTGAAGTGAAATGTCGAGCACGCCCTGAGGATTGACGCGTCGCTTCAGAGATTCAACAACTTGAGCAAGTACGCGCTGGGAATCTCCCGTTGGCGGCATCGCCACGGAATAGACCATGCTGACTCCTCCACGCAAATCCTTCCCAAGGCGGATTTTTTTATCCACAGGGAAAACCTGCCAAATACAAACTGCAATCACAAACAGTGCGAGGAGCAATCGTGGGAGAATTTTGATATTCATGATTTGATGCCTTGAACGACTTCGGATGACGAACCAGATGAGATGACTTGGACGATGGCACTCTTTGCGAATGTCATTCGGACATTTGAATTTTCATCAATTTTTAAAACAACGGTGTCATCCTTCAATTCCACCACGGAACCGATGATTCCGCCGGTTGTTTGAACTTCGTCATGCTTCTTAATAGATGACATAAGTGCGTTGCGCTTTTTCTTGTCGCGGCGTGATCCCATGACAGAAACCAAGACCATGATGACGAGGAATGGAATCAGCATCCAGATCATTCCAAATGGATCTTGCGCGGGACGAGCGGCAGTTGGCCCTGTGCCTGCTGGGACGGTTCCTGCTGCTGTGGTTGTCGCTGTCGTCGAAGGAGCGACAGGTTCACCAGCCAGTGGTGGCGCATCTTGAAGTGATCCGAGCAGAAGTGATGTCGTCATAATTTCATTCATCCGATACTCCGTTGAGTTCTTGAGTTTCACCGTGAACCTGATTTACACAGGGCCAACGGTTGCGTAATTGAAGCCACGCATCATCCTCTATTGCACGCCGAATGTCTAGTAGCAACCTTTGGAAGAGGCGGATGTTGTGAAGTGAGACCAATGTCGGGCCCAGCATCTCGCCGGCCATAAAAAGATGGCGCAAATATGCTCTGGAAAAACCGCCCGCGCACGCTTCGCAGTCGCAGTCGGGTTCGATGGGATTGGGGTCGTCAGAGTGAATCGCATTGCGAAGGCGAATCGCACCGTCGCGAGTAAACGCCATCCCGTTTCGACCGTTCCGCGTCGGTAAGACGCAGTCAAACATATCAACACCGCTTTCGACAGCCATCATGATGTCTCTCGGATATCCGACTCCCATCAAATATCGCGGACGATTGGCGGGCAAGAGCGGCGCGGTGTGACGAACGACACTTTCGATCGCATCGGTCCCCTCGCCAACTGCAACTCCGCCAATTGCATATCCGCAGAGATCGAATGCACACGTCTCTTCGACCGACGCAGTTCGTAGATCAAGTTCGGTACCGCCTTGAACAATTCCAAAGAGCGCTTGATCCTCACGGTGATGCGCAGCAACACAGCGCTTGAGCCACCGAATGGTGCGATCCTTCGCTTGCAATGTTCGCTCCCGCCGCTGAGATTCTGGAATCGAATCGCCCGCAGGTGGACAATCGTCGAAAGCCATTGCGATATCTGCGCCAAGAGCTTGTTGCACGCTCATGCTGGACTCTGGTCCAAGGTGAACCATTGCGCCATCAATAAATGATTTGAAGGTGACGCCATCTTCATCCATCCGATTGATCTGCGCCATCGAGAAGGCTTGGAATCCCCCCGAATCAGTCAGGATCGGACCACTCCAACGCATAAAATTATGAACTCCGCCATTCTCGACGCCGCCATGATTCTTGATGCGCTCAGCTCCGGGGCGCAGCAGAAGATGAAATGCATTGTTCAAGATGCACTCGCTGCCTGTTCCTCGAACTTGCTTGGGAGTGAGACCTTTCATTGCAGCTGCAGTTGCAACTGGCATAAACGCTGGAGTTTCGAAAGTTCCGTGCGGCGTTGTGACACGACCTCGACGAGCATGTACTCCAACTGCAGAAGTGCACCGATGCGAGACCTCAAATCCAAGCGCGTTAGACCGCATCATGAGTCGCTTCGATGCCGAGTCGCATCGCGCAAGGTTCGTCGCTCAGATTCGTTGAGCGAACCCAATCCGCCGGACCGAACTTTGTCCAAGATCCGATCGATTTCTGCATTGGATGGACCCCGACGATCGACCAATCCAGCACGCTGCACTTTGCGAGCAGAGTGAAACGTGCTGGTGGGATCTGCACGACCGAGGAAATCGAAGAAACTGCGAAGTCTTTCTGGACGATTGATGAAGTACCAACCAGCGATTGCTCCACCGAGATGAGCCGCTTCACCTCCTGCATTTTTCCA